>NZ_MEES01000026.1:0-30299 GCF_001724535.1 Paracoccus sp. SCN 68-21
GCCCGGGCGACTCGCTCCGCGATTACCCCATGTGTGAAAACTCGGTGGCAGGGGGCGCGACGGGGGGTGCCTGGCCGTGGATTCCGGCTCGGATCGGGCGCACACTTGGTCGTGGACGCGTCTGGAGGCTCGTAAAAAGCCTTGAAGCACGCCGAACCGTCGATGCATGCCCCTGCTGGTCCGATCTATCCCGGAATTGCCGCCATCAGCCCCTTGATCCCGACCAAGGCAACCCTACGCTTGATGGTGTAGTCCAGCACGTTCAGCGCCATGTCTGTGCCGACGCCACCCAACCGCCGGGTCAGGACATGGCAGGGGCCCGTCCACGACTTGATGGTGCCGAACGGGGGCTCGACGAGATGCGCATGTGGCCATCGGGAGACCCGACGGTCGTGCCCGGAGGTGCAACGCCTTTTGCATGCGCAGGCCTTGCCCGCGTTCGTCCAATAGCGCCGCATCTGCAGGCCCTGCTGTTCGCTCAAGGTGCGATGCGTCAGCGCCTTTCCCGCCGGGCAGCGATAGACATCGGCGTCATGGTCATAGGCAAAGTCGGCCTTCAGGAAATGGCCCTTCGACCGGGCGCCGGACGTATCCGATCGGGGTACGGTCGCGGTGACGCCGGCCTTGTGGCAGGCAAGGATTTCAAAAGCGCTGAACTATTCCCTGTCGGTCAGGATGTGCCTATCGTCGCTGCAAGGCTGCCTTCGCCTGTGTGACCATCTTCGCAAGCAGATCCCGGTCATGCCCTTGGTTCGTCACCTCATGCGTCACGATCAGATGGGTCTCGGCATCGACAACGCTCTGGACGTTATAGCCGACATGCCCGCTGTGCTGCGCGCGTGTCGCCATGGCCCGCGCGTCGGGGTCGGTCAGCGATATCAGTCCGTCAGGGGCATCGGCCAGCGCCTCGTCAATGGCCAGCAGACGGTCGATCTTTTGGCGGATGCGGCGATATCGGCCGGTCAGATGCGCCGCCCGCTTCGTGCGTGCCGCGCCGGTTTGCTGACGGTCGATCCGGTCGGCCTCCTCGATAGAGCGACCGACCTCGGCTTCCAGAGGGGCGAGGCGGCTGGCGATCTTGCCCCTGGTGACGTTGCGGTCGCGATTGTTGACCGCCTTGACCTTGGCGCGCCATCGACGGCGACGACTTCGCCCTTCAGCACAGCGATACGGCGGCAGAGATCAACGACCTTCGCGCAGGTCTTCCCGATGGCCGGACCGCGCTGCCCCCGGAATTCCGCGATGGTCTTGTGATCGGGAACCAGCCGCCCAGTCAGCCACATCAGTTCAACATTGCGACCAGCCTCGCTTCCCAGGCGGCGGCTGGAGGGGATACGGTTCAGGGAACCGTCGATGAACAGCTAGAGCATCACCGCCGGATAATACCCCGGCCGCCCCGTAGCTGCATTCGACACCGACACTGTGCAGATCACCGTGAGACTGCATCCATGCGAGCAGCCTGCCGTATCCCTGTCACGTTCTGGGGAACGATGCCGTTGCCAGGACGCGGTTGTGGTCGTCGACCACGGCCGCGACATGGAGATTCTTATGCGTGTCCACCCCGCAGTCACGGTGCGAGCCTTTGTTTTCTCGGTGTCGATCATGATCCGGTTCTCCTGCGATCGGTGCATCGAACGACGCCCGGACCGGTGCGGGACAAGACAGTCATGAGACGCCGCTGAAAGCGGGGTCACGCCCTTCTCGGGTCACACGCAAGACCGGCGAGGCGACGCCCCACCGCAAGGCGTTCCCGGGCACCCGACAGGTCACGGGAAAGACATGTCGGTCGATCGGTGTTCGGGTCAGACCGCCCGGGAACTGGCCCTGATCGTATGACTGTCCGAGTGATGCAGCAGCGCGTCGGCTTTCCCTCGGCGCCAGACCGCCATCATCAGCGCATCGATGACCAGTGATGCCTCGCGATCTGCCTACATGGACCAACCGACCGCACGAGGGGAAAACAGGTCCAGAATCGAGCCACGGGAGCGCCACTGGTCCGAGAGACCATGGCGAGACGCGACAGCCAGCCAGCCCTCAGCATTCCAGGTGTCTGTGACATCGGCCAGCCCCTTCTGGTTTGGCCGATCTGCCTGAAAATCCCGGTCCAGGTATCGCCGGCTTACGCGAACCGGTGGCGTTCACCGGCTCGATATCGGTAATGACCGAGCGTTCGCCATCATCCTTGGGCTTACCACGGCGCCGAGCCCATGCCCTGAAGGCGTTGCAGCGCATCAGCCGCAGGGTCCTGTGCAGGCCGCAGGCCAGTCCTTCTTCTAGAACGTTGCGCCATACGCAGCGCGCGCCATAGGTTCGATCACTGGCTTTGACGCTGGTCTCAACCGCCATGACCAGCTTGGCATCATGGATTTCGCGGGTGCCGGTCGGGCGGCCCCGCCAGGCGTGGGGGCCTACGCGCGAGACCTCCAGCGCCTCGCAGAGCCAACGGACCGGCCAAATGTGCCGGTGCCTGGCAGCGCGCGCGACCCTCATGTCGCCTCGCGCGCGAGAAAGGCGTTCGACCACTGTCCTTGAAAAAATGGCGGACAACGGTCTCACCGGAGCCGGACCTTTACGCAGTCGATTGAACCAATGCCGAGCCTGCGCTCGGTCTTTCATCATTGCTGCGATCTCGGCCAGATCGGCACGCATCCGGCCGTTCCCGGGAAAGGCAGCAGCCGGGGCTGCGCTCAGTTCCCTCCTCCAGCGGCGTGAGCCACACTCTCGGACAGCTCGAGGTCGCGCGCGCCCTGTGCCACCGCGACGCCCCGATCGGTGACCAGCCCCACGGTCTCTGACTTGAACTCACCGCTGCACTTTCGTCTCGTCATATCCACTTTCCAGTCCCTTGGTCACGATCTTATCATCGTGTCCACGAAACCGGCAGCAGGCCAGGATACCGGGTCGTCAGCTATGACCGCCGCGGCTTTGGCCGGTCGGACCAGCCTTGGGAGGGGTATGAATATGACACGCTGTCGGACGATCTGGCCGGTGTGATCGCCACGCTGGAGCTGGACGATGCGTCGCTGGTCGGGTTCTCGATGGGCGGAGGGGGGGCGCGCGCTATGTCTCGCGCCACGGGGCGCGCGGGGTGTCGCGGCTGGCCTTCGTGTCCTCGGTCGCGCCGGGCCTGCTGACGTCCGAGGCCAATCCCGACGGCGCTCTGGCCGAGTTGTTCCAGGGGATGCGCGACGGCCTGCGCAAGGAACGCATGGCCTTCCTGCGCGATTTCTTGAAGGATTTCCATGGTCAGGGCCTGTCCAGCGGGGGCAGCCAGCCGGTTCTGGACTGGACGCAGGACATGGCGATGATGGCCAGCCCGCGCGCCACGATGGAATGCGTGACGGCCTTTGGCATGACCGATTTCAACGCCGAAGTGGCGCAGATCCGGTTGCCCACGCTGGTGGTGCATGGCACCGCCGACAAGATCGTCCCGATTGGCGGCCACCGCGCAGCGCATGGCGCAGATGGTGCCGCATGCGACGGCCGTCGACTATGACGGTGCGCCGCACGGATTGGCCGCCACGCATGGCGACCGGCAGCTGGACGATCTGAAGGCGTTTCTGGCTGCGTGACGCCGATGCGCCGGGGTCAGGCCTGCTGGGCCTGGCCCTGGCGCATGTTTTCCATGTGGGCGGCGATGGCGTCCTCGATATCGGCGTAGAAGGTCAGGCGCCCCCGCTCCAGCACGGCGCCCATGTGGCAGGTCTCGCGCAGCAGGCCCATGCCATGCGCGACGACGATTGCGCCGGCCTTGGCCATGCGCTCGTTGAAGACCCGGTTCGATTTGGCACGAAAGGCCGCGTCGCCCACCGCCGACACTTCATCCACCAGATAGGTGTCGAAGGGCACGGCCATCGACAGACCAAAGGCCAGCCGCGACCGCATCCCCGAGGAGTAAGTGCGGATGGGCAGGCGGAAATGATCGCCCAGCTCGGCGAAATCCTCGACGAAATGCAGCAGCTCATCCGTGTCCACGCCATAGATGCGGGCGACAAAGCGGCAGTTCTGCTCTCCCGTCAGGTCGCCGTTGAACGAGCCCGCGAACCCCACCGGCCAGCTGATCGTACCGGTGGACAGAACCTTGCCCGACGAGGGCAGCATCGCCCCCGAGATCATCCGCAGCAGCGAGGATTTGCCCGCGCCGTTGCGCCCCAGCAGTGCCACCGCCACCCCGGTCGGAAAGGTGGCGGTGATGTTGTCGGCCACCACCTTGTGCTTGCCGTTCAGGGTATAGGTCTTGGACAGGTTCTGCAGATGGATCATCGCCGGTCGCGCAGGCTATAGAAGATCAGGCTGCCGATCACCCAGATCACCGTCAGGAACCCCGCGATCATCAGCAAAAGGCGCAGCCGCTGCGGGAATTCGGCCTCCTGCGCCAGGGTCGGGCGGATATAGGGCGCCAGATAGCGCGACTGGCGCGCGGCCTCGGCGCGGGCGCTCTCGAAGCTGGCGAGGGCGGCGGTATAGCTGGCTTCGGCGAACTGGCGGTCGACGGTCAGGATCTCGAACTGGCCAACGACATCGGACAGCGCCTCCTCTCCGTTGACCGATCCGAACTTCTGGCGCTCGGCGTCGATCTGGTCCCGGATGACCTGGATGCGCAGCTCGGTCTGGCTGATGCGGGGGTCGTTGGCCTGCGCATTCGCCTGCAGCAGGCCAAGCGCGACCAGCTGTTCGGCCAGCTGCTGCTGGAGCGAGGTGACCACGCCGATCTGGCCCTGCACATCGGCTACGGGGTCGACCAACTGATAGCGGTTGCGGAACTCGGTCACGTTCTGGCGCGCGGTGCGCAGCAGGCCCTGGGCGCGCTCCAGCTCGTCGCGGGCATAGCGCAGGGCGTCCTCGCGGGCGATGTCGTTCAGCTGGTTGATCAGGATGCCGCCCTCGTCCACGATCGCCAGGGCGATGTCCTGGGCGTCCTGCGCGTCGAATGCCAGGATGCGCAGGTCGATCATGCCGCTGTCGTAATGGATGCGGACCTTCCGGTCCCATTCCTTGACCAGATCCTCCAGCGAGGCGCCGCCGCGGAACCCGAAGATCGGATCGCCCGGCGCCTTGGACCAGACCTCGCGCAGATCGATGCGGCTGTTCACCCGCTCGACCAGGTCGCGGCTCTGGATGAACTTGTAGAGGATGTCGGTGTCGCTGGTCGAGCTGGAGGTGACACCTACCAGAGACCCCAGCCCCCCCAGCACGTCACCTGCATTGGGCGCCGATTCGCTGCGGACCGAAAACCCGACATAGGACGCGTACTGATCCACCGCCCGCGTATAGATATAGGCCGCGCTCAGCAGCGCGGGGATCAGCACCATCACCACAAAGCTGATCGCCATGCCGTAATGGCGCCGCTGCATCTGCGCGGGGCTGGCCGGGGGCAGGACGGGCTGCTGCAGCGCCGCCTGGATGCGGGCCTGCATCTCGGGGGTGACGGGGGCGGGGCGATTGGCCGGGCCGGGCCCGCCGGGGCGCGGACCGCCGCCCGGTCCCTGCGGACGCGGTTGACCCTGGGGGGGTTGGCCTTGGGCCGGTTGTCCCTGGGGCGCCTGGCCTTGGGGCGGTTTGTTCGGAGCGGGCTTGGGCGGCGCCGGGGGCTGGCCCTGCGCGGCTGGCTGACCGGGCGGGACCGGCGTGCCGGTTTGGGGATGGGGTCCGGATTTCGGGTCCTGGGCGGACATGCGCTTACCCCGCCTGTCATGTTGATCTTGTTCGCGCCGTCATACATAAGCGCGGGGAACAGTTCCAGCACCGATCCGATGCCAGGATCGTGAGAGCCGCAGCCGCCCCTCCGGCGCAATCCGTGATCCGCATGTCCCAAACCACTTCGACCCCACCCCTGCCGCAACGGCGTGCGCCTCAGGGGGCACACACCCTCCGCGAGGTGCGCAAGCACCGTCGTTTCGCCAGCCTGCGCGCCATCGGCGCCCTTATCCTGCGCGAGATGCAGACCAGCCACGGCCGCGCCGCCGGCGGTTATTTCTGGGCCATCGCCGAGCCTGCGGGCGGGGTGATCCTGCTGACGGTGATCTTTTCGGTGGCCTTTGCGTCGCCGCCCATGGGGTCCAGCTTTGCGATGTTCTATGCGACGGGCATGGTCCCGTTCCTGGGCTATATGGACATCGCGGGCAAGGTGGCCAATTCGGTGCGCTATTCGGTTGCGCTGCTCAGCTATCCGGCGGTCACCTTCATGGACGCGCTGCTGGCGCGCATCGCCTATAACAGCGTGACGCAGATCATGGTCTTTACCGTGATTTTCACCGCCATCAGCCTGTTCGAGGAGACGCGGACCGACCCGCAGCTGGATCAGATCGCCCTGGCCATCGCGATGATGATCATGATCGGCGTCGCGGTGGGGGTCATGAACTGTTTCCTGTTCGAGGCGATCAGCTGGTGGGGGCCACTCTGGGGCATCCTGATGAAGCCACTGTTCATCCTGTCTTGCGTCATCTTCATCTTTGATGACGTCCCGCAGCCCTATCAGGACTGGCTGTGGTGGAACCCGCTGATCCATATCGTCGGCCAGATGCGCAGCGCGTTCTATCCGGGCTATCCGGGCAGTTATGTCAGCTATACCTATGTCTTCGGGCTGGGGCTGGGGCTGTTCGCCCTGGGGCTGATGCTGCTGTCGCGCTATCACCGCGACCTGCAGAACAGCTAGCCCCCAGATCAGCTAGCCCCGGGGGTCGATCAGCCGGGCCAGGACCGCGCCGCGGGTGACGCGACCGCCGCCCGCGACGGGCAGGGCGTCGCGATCGGCCAGCAGGCCCATGACGGCGCGAACCGGCATGTCGGGCGGCACGGGCGTGCCCTCGGCGGTGCCGGGTTCGGCCACATCGCGGGCGGTCAGCACCCCCAGAGGGTTCATATGCGCCACGAAATCGGCGACGTAATCGCTGACCGGGTTGGCGATGATGTCGCGGGCGGTGCCGATCTGGACGATGCGACCCCCCTCCATCAGCGCGATGCGGTTGCCCAGCTTGAACGCCTCGTCCAGGTCGTGGCTGACAAAGATGATGGTGCGGCCGGTGCGCGCCTGAAGGTCCAGCAGCTCATCCTGCAGCCGGGCGCGGATCAGCGGGTCCAGCGCGCTGAACGGCTCGTCCATCAGCAGGATCGGCGCCTCGGTCGCAAAGGCGCGGGCCAGGCCCACGCGCTGCTGCATGCCGCCCGACAGGTCGCCGACCTTGCGTTCGGCCCAGTCCGACAGGCCGACGGTCTCCAGGTGGTGGTCGATCCGGTCCCGGCGCTCGGCGGTCGACATGCCCGCCAGCTCCAGCCCCAGGCCCACATTCTCGCGCACGCTGCGCCAGGGCAGCAGGCCGAACTGCTGGAACACCATCGCCACGTCGCGCAGGCGGATGTCGCGCAGCGCGCGGCTGCCCGCGCCGGTCACGCTGACCATGCGGTCGCCGCGCCGGATGCGGACCTCTCCGCGGCAGACGGGGTTCAGCGCGTTCACGGCCCGCAGCAGGGTCGATTTGCCCGACCCCGACAGGCCCATCAGGACCAGGATCTCGCCCTCGGCGACGGACAGGGAACAATCGTGGACGCCCAGCACCTGGCCGGTCTCGGTCTTGATGGGGCCGCGGTCCAGCCCCTCGTCCATCAGCGGCAGGGCGCGGGCGGGGTGGTCGCCAAAGACGATGCAGACCCGGTCGAATTCGACGGCGTTCATTTGCGGCCCTCCATGCGCAGCATCCGGTCCAGCAGGATCGCCACGACCACGATCACCATCCCCGATTCGAACCCAAGCGCGGTGTTCACGCTGTTCAGCGCCCGCACGACCGGCACGCCCAGGCCCGACGCGCCGACCAGCGCCGCGATGACCACCATCGACAGCGACAGCATGATGGTCTGGTTCAGGCCCGCCATGATCTGGGGCAGGGCACTGGGCAGTTCCACCTTCCACAGCAGTTGCCGCGGCGTGGCGCCAAAGGCGGTCGCGGCCTCGACCAGGGCAGGGGGCGTCGAGGCGATGCCCAGCTGCGTCAGGCGGATCGGTGCGGGCAGAACGAAGATCACGGTGGCCAGCAGACCCGGCACCATGCCGATGCCAAAGAACACGATGGCCGGGATCAGATAGACGAATGTCGGCAGCGTCTGCATCAGGTCCAGCACGGGCCGCATCCAGGCGTAAAGACGCGGCCGGTGCGCGCAGGCGATGCCGATGGGCACGCCCACCGCCATGCAGACGATGCAGGCCGACAGCACCAGCGTCAGCGATTGCAGCATTTCCGACCAGTAGCCTTGGTTCAGCACGAAAAGCAGCCCCGCCAGCATCAGCAGGCAGGGGCCCAGCCTGCGCTGCAGCAGGCCCGTCAACGCCATGGCCAGCGCGATGAACAGGAACGGGTGCGGGGCCTGCAGCGCGGCCAGGATCGCCGCGATCAGCGCCTCCATCGTGGTCGAGATGGCGTCGAACACCCCCGCCGCATTGGCGTTCAGCCAGTCAAAGGCCGATTTGGCGGTCCGTCCCACCGGGATCTTGGTGTCGGTGACCCATGCGGTCATCTGCTCCATGCGCGCTCCTGCAAGGCTGTGGCGCCGGGCGCGGGGCCCGGCGCGGGGGTCAGTTCAGGGCCGCCTGCAGCGCCGAATGCGGATCGTTGCCGTCCACCGTGGTCAGGTCCGCAAGCCAGCCGGTCGCGGCATCGGGATTTGCGGCCAGCCAGGCGCGGGCTGCGGCCATCGGGTCCTGACCATCGTTCAGGATGGCGTCCATGACCTCGTTCTCCATCGACAGGGTGAACTCCAGGTTGGTCAGGAACCGGCCCACATTGGCGCATTCCGCGACATAGCCCGCGCGGCTGTTGGTGCGCACCTCGGCCCCGCCCAGATCGGGACCGAAGATGTCGTCGCCCCCGGTCAGATAGGTCATGTCGAACTGCGCGTTCATGGGATGCGGCTCCCAGCCCAGGAAGACGACCGGGCGGTCGCGGTCGGACGCGCGCTGGACCTGCGCCAGCATGCCCTGTTCACTGGATTCGACGATTTCGAAGGTGCCCAGGTCGAACTGGTCCATCGCTACCATCTCCAGCAGCAGGCGGTTGCCGTCGTTGCCGGGCTCGATCGCATAGATCTTGCCGTCCAGGGCGTCCTTGTGTTCGGCGATGGCGGCGAAATCGGTGATGCCCAGATCGGCACCGGCCTGGTTGGTCGCCAGCGTGTATTTCGCGCCCGTCAGGTTGGTGCGGACGGTGTCGACGGTTCCCGTGTCGCGATAGGGGGCGATGTCGGCCTCCATCGTGGGCATCCAGTTGCCCAGGAACACGTCCACATCGCCGGTGGACAGCGCGGTATAGGTCACGGGCACCGACAGGATGCGCGTCTCGGTCCGGTATCCTAGCGCCTCCAGCACGGTCGAGGCCAGCGCCGTGGTCGCCGTGATGTCGGACCATCCCACATCGGAAAAGACCACCTGGTGGCACTGTTCGGGCTCTGCCGCGTGGGCGGGCAGGGCCAGGGCGGTGCCCATCAGAAGGCTTGCGGCCATCCGGGAAAGGGTCATTTGAGGCTCCCTGTTCTTGATTGGTCAGTCAATTAACGTTACATGGAAACGGCAAAGCAACAGAAATCTTCCGCAGCAGGGGTGATCATGCCGAAACTCGGGGCCGAGCCTATCCGAAAAGCAGCGCTGATCAATGCCGCGATCTTCGAGGTCGGGCGCGCGGGGTCGCTGGATGTCACCGTGGCGCAGATCGCCAAGCGCGCCGGCATGTCGCCCGCGCTGGCGCATCACTATTTCGGCTCCAAGGACCAGATCTTTCTGGCGGCGATGCGCTATATCCTGCGCAGCTATGGCCAGTCGGTCCATGACCGCCTGCCGGGGCGGGGGGCGCGGGGGCGGCTGGACGCGATCGTCCATGCCAGCTTTGCGCCCCAGAATTTCCAGCGCGAGACCGTCAGCGCATGGCTTAATTTTTACGCACTTGCCCTGAACTCGCGCGAGGCCGCGCGGCTGTTGCGCGTCTATCACCGCCGGCTGCACTCGAACCTGATCGTGGCGCTGCGCGGGCTGACCGACCATCCCGAACGCACCGCCGACACGCTTGGCGCGCTGATCGACGGCGTCTATCTGCGCGCGGTCCTGACCCCCGGTCCGACCGATGCCGATGCGGCGCTGAACACCATCATGACCTATCTGAAGGAGGCCCTCGCATGAGCCTGTCCGCCCAACCCGCCGCGTCCCTCTTCATCGACGGCCGCCCCGTCGAGGGGCAGGGCGACACGCTGGACGTCCGCTATGCCTTTGACGGCGGCACCATCGCCACGCTGCGCGAGGCCACGACCGACCAGGTGGCTCAGGCCTGCGCCGTGGCCCGCGCCGCCCAGCCCGCATGGGCGGCGATGGCCCCGGTCGAACGCGGCCGCATCCTGGCCCGCGCCGCCGCCATCATCCTGGAGCGCAACGACGAGCTGGCCCACCTTGAGACGCTGGACACCGGCAAGCCGATCCAGGAAACGATGGTGGCCGACTGGCCCTCGGGTGCCGCATCGCTGGAGTATTTTGCGGGGCTGGCCGCGACGCTGACGGGGCAGATGATCCCCCTGGGCGCCGATTGGGCCTATACGCGGCGAGAGCCTCTGGGCGTCTGCGCGGGCATCGGGGCGTGGAACTATCCCAGCCAGATCGCCTGCTGGAAGGCCGCGCCGGCGCTGGTCATGGGCAATACCATGGTCTTCAAGCCGTCCGAGGAAACGCCGCTAGGGGCCCTGAAACTGGCGGAAATCTTCATCCAGGCGGGGATGCCGCCGGGCGTATTCAACGTGGTGCAGGGCCGCGGCGCGGTCGGGGCCGCGCTGGTCACCGACCCGAACGTGGCCAAGGTCTCGCTGACCGGATCGGTGCCCACGGGTCGCCGCGTCTAT
The DNA here is from genome assembly GCF_001724535.1 of Paracoccus sp. SCN 68-21. Classification (NCBI taxonomy): domain Bacteria; kingdom Pseudomonadati; phylum Pseudomonadota; class Alphaproteobacteria; order Rhodobacterales; family Paracoccaceae; genus Paracoccus; species Paracoccus sp. SCN 68-21. The sequence continues at coordinate 10,867 of NZ_MEES01000026.1, forward strand.
GCCGCCGCCGCCGAAGGGATGCGCCACGTCACGATGGAGCTGGGCGGCAAGTCGCCGCTGATCGTCTTTGATGACGCCAACCTGGAGGATGCGGTCAGCGCCGCGATCCTGGCTAATTTCTACAGCGCCGGGCAGATCTGTTCCAACGGCACGCGGGTCTTCCTGCAGGAGGGCATCAAGGAGGATTTCCTGGCCCGTCTGGCCGAACGCGTCAAATCCGTCCGCATGGGCGATCCGCTGGACCCCGACACCAATCACGGCCCGATCATCAATGCGGCCCAGGCCGACAAGATCCGCGCCGCGATCCGCGCGGGCGTGGATGCGGGCGCGCGCCTGGTCTGCGGCGGCGAGGGAGAGGGGCCGTTCATCCCGCCCACCGTCTTTGCGGATGCCACCGACGACATGACCATCGCCACCGATGAGATCTTTGGCCCCGTCATGACAGCCCTCAGCTTTGTCGACGAGGCCGAGGTGATCGGTCGTGCCAACGGCACCGGTTTCGGCCTGGCCGCAGGCGTGTTCACCCAGGACCTGACCCGCGCCCATCGCGTCATCGCCGCGTTGGAGGCCGGGACCTGCTGGATCAACACCTACAACCTGACACCGGTCGAGATGCCCTTTGGCGGCGTCAAGCTGTCGGGTCTGGGGCGCGAGAATTCGGCGGCGGCGATCGAGCATTATAGCCAACTGAAATCCGTCTATGTGGGCATGGGAGGCGTCGATGCACCCTATTGATCTGCCGAAAGCCGCGCAGGACGCGGATTACGTCATCATCGGCGCGGGCAGCGCTGGCTGCGCGCTGGCCTACAGGTTGACCCAGGCCGGGCGGACCGTCACGCTGATCGAATTCGGCGGCAGCGATATCGGCCCCTTCATCCAGATGCCGGGCGCGCTGTCCTATCCGATGAACATGAGCCGCTATGACTGGGGGTTCGCCAGCCAGCCGGAACCGCATCTGGGCGGGCGCAAACTGGCCACCCCGCGCGGCAAGGTGATCGGCGGATCGTCCTCGATCAACGGGATGGTGTTCGTGCGCGGCAACCCGCAGGATTTCCAGCACTGGGCCGACAGCGGTGCCGAGGGCTGGGACTATGCCGGCGTTCTGCCCTATTTCAAGCGGATGGAGACCTGGCATGGCGGCACCTCGCCTGTGCGCGGCACCGACGGCCCGCTGCACATCACCCGCGGCAAGCGCAAGAACCCGCTGTTCAACACCTTCATCGAGGCCGGTCAGCAGGCCGGCTGGCCCCGCACGGACGACTATAACGGCGAACAGCAGGAGGGGTTCGGCCCGATGGAGGCCACCATCTGGAAGGGCCGCCGCTGGTCCGCTGCCAACGCCTATCTGCGACCCGCCAAAAAGACCGGGCTGCTGACCGTCGTCCGCGGCCTTGCGAACCGCATCCTGTTTCAAGGAAAGCGGGCCTACGGCGTTGAAATCGAACGCAACGGCAAGATCGAGGCGGTTCATGCGACGCGTGAGGTCATCATCTCGGCCAGCACCATCAACACGCCCAAGCTGCTGATGCTGTCGGGCATCGGGCCTGCGGATCACCTGCGCGAACACGGGATCACGCCGTTGGCGGACCGTCCGGGCGTGGGCGGCAACCTGCAGGATCACCTTGAGATCTACATGCAGTACAAGTCGCTGAAGCCGGTGACGTTGTATACCTACTACAACCTGCTGGGCAAAGGCCGGGTGGGGGTCGAATGGTTGTTGCAAAAGACCGGCCTGGGCGCGTCGAACCAGTTCGAAAGCTGCGGCTTCATCCGGTCGTCGGAGGCCAAGGACTATCCCGATATCCAGTATCACTTCCTGCCGCTGGCGGTGCGCTATGACGGCAAGTCTGCGGCCAAGGGGCACGGGTTTCAGGCCCATGTCGGTCCGATGCGGTCGAAATCGCGCGGCACGATCCGGCTGGCATCGGGCGACCCGTCCGTGGCGCCCGAGATCCGCTTCAACTACATGTCCCAGCCCGAGGACTGGGAGGAGTTCCGCGCCTGCGTCCGCCACACGCGCCGCATCTTTGACGCGCCCGCCTTTGCGCAATATCGCGGCGACGAGATCCAGCCCGGCGACGCGGTCCAGACGGATGCGGAAATCGACGCCTTCATCCGCGAGCATGCGGAATCGGCCTATCACCCCTGCGGCACGGCGCGGATGGGGGCGGCCAGCGACCCGGACGCCGTCGTGGACCCCGAGCTGCGCGTGATCGGGGTCGAGGGGCTGCGCGTCGCGGACAGTTCGATCTTTCCGCGCATCACCAACGGAAACCTGAACGGCCCGTCGATCATGACCGGCGAAAAGGCCGCCGATCACATCCTGGGCCGCCAGATGCTGCGCGCGTAAGCAAAAGGCCCGCAGCGATGCGGGCCTTTTGTCATGCCGCGTCGGCCGCTGCCTGACGCTTGGTATAGTTCAGGACCGGGGCCAGCCAGCGTTCGGCTTCGTCCAACGTCCAGCCCTTGCGCAAGGCGTAATCGCGGGCCTGATCCTCCTCGATCTTGGCGACCCCGAAATAATAGCTGTCGGGATGCCCGATATAGAGGCCCGACACCGACGACCCCGGCCACATCGCCATGCTTTCGGTCAGGGTCACGCCGGTCGCGGCCTCTGCGTCCAGCAGGCTGAACAGCGTCAGCTTTTCGGTATGGTCGGGCTGGGCGGGATAGCCCGGCGCGGGACGGATGCCCTTGTAGGGCTCGGCCGCCAGTTCCTCGGGCGCAAAGGTCTCATCGCGCGCATAACCCCAATAGTCGCGCCGCACGCGCTCGTGCAGCATCTCGGCCATCGCCTCGGCAAAGCGGTCGGCCAGCGCCTTGACCATGATCGCGCCATAGTCGTCGTTGGCCCGTTCATAGCGGGCCGAGATCTCTGCCTCCTCGGGGCCCGCCGTCACGACGAAGCCGCCGACATGATCAGGTGTCCCTTCAGGGGCCACGAAATCCGACAGCGCCACGTTAGGCCGGTCGCCGCGCTTGGTGACCTGCTGGCGCAGGGTGTGCAGCATGGCCAGCGTCTCGGCCCGGTCGTCCCCGGTGAACAGGCGGATGTCGTCGCCCACCGCGTTGGCCGGCCAGAAGCCCACCACGGCGCGCGGCTTGAACCACTGGCCGTCGATGATGCGGGCCAGCATCTCCTGCGCCTCGGCGAACAGCTGGCGGGCGGCTTCGCCCTGCTTTTCGTCGTCCAGGATGCGGGGATAGACGCCCTTCAGCTCCCAGGTCTGGAAGAACGGCGTCCAGTCGATATAGCGCGCGATCTCGGCTAGGTCCCAATCGTCGATCACCCGCGCGCCGGTGAAGGTCGGGGCCACGGGCGCATAGCCCGACCAGTCGATCTTCAGCGCATTGGCCCGCGCCTTGGTCAGCGGCAGGCGCGACTTCGACGCCTCGGAACGCTCATGCTTGTCGGCGACGGCGGTGTAGTCGGCCCGGATCTCGTCGATATAGGCGGCCTTGCGGTCCTCGGACAGCAGGTTCGAGGCGACGCCCACGGCCCGGCTGGCATCGGTCACATAGACCGCCTGGCCGCGCGTGTATTTGGGCGCGATCTTGACCGCCGTATGGATCTTGGACGTCGTCGCGCCGCCGATCAGCAGGGGGATGTCCATCCCCTCGCGCTCCATCTCACTGGCCAGATGCACCATCTCGTCCAGCGACGGGGTGATCAGGCCGGACAGGCCGATGATGTCGACATTCTCGTCGCGGGCCACCTGCAGGATCTTCTGCGCGGGCACCATCACGCCCAGGTCGATCACCTCGAAGTTGTTGCAGGCCAGCACGACGCCGACAATGTTCTTGCCGATGTCGTGGACGTCGCCCTTGACGGTGGCCATCAGGATCTTGCCCGCCGTCTCGCGCTCGGTCCCGCCAGACAGGCGCTTCTCCTCCTCCATGTAGGGCAGCAGAACGGCCACGGCCTGCTTCATCACGCGGGCCGATTTCACCACCTGCGGCAGGAACATCTTGCCCGCCCCGAACAGATCGCCCACCACGTTCATCCCGGCCATCAGCGGCCCTTCGATGACATGCAGCGGCCGGTCGGCCTGCTGCCGCGCCTCCTCGGTATCGGCCTCGATATATTCGGTGATGCCGTTGACCAGCGCATGTTCCAGCCGCTTGTCCAGCGGCCATTCGCGCCAGGACAGATCCTTTTCGCGCTTGGCCCCCTGGCCGTCGCCGCGGAACCGCTCGGCGATCTCCAGCAGGCGTTCGGTGCCATCAGAGCGGCGGTTTAGGACGACATCCTCGCAGGCCTCGCGCAGGTCGGGGTCGATCTGGTCATAAACCGCCAGCTGGCCCGCATTGACGATGCCCATGTCCATGCCCGCCTGAATGGCGTGGTACAGGAACACGGCATGCATTGCCTCGCGCACCGGCTCGTTGCCGCGAAAACTGAAGGACAGGTTCGACACGCCGCCCGACACATGGGCGTGGGGCAGGTTCTGCCTGATCCAGCGTGTCGCCTCGATGAAATCGACGCCATAGTTGTTATGCTCTTCGATCCCCGTCGCCACGGCGAAGATATTGGGATCAAAGATGATGTCCTCGGGCGGAAAGCCCACCTCATCGACCAGAATGCGATAGGCACGTTCGCAGATCTGGATCTTGCGCGCGCAGGTATCGGCCTGACCGTCCTCGTCGAACGCCATGACCACGACGGCCGCGCCATAGGCCAGGCACAGCCGCGCCTGTTCGCGGAACTGATCCTCGCCCTCCTTCATGGAGATCGAGTTCACGACCGGCTTGCCCTGCACGCATTGCAGGCCCGCCTCGATCACCTCCCATTTGGAGCTGTCGATCATGATCGGCACGCGGGCGATGTCGGGTTCGGCGGCCAGCAGGTTGAGGAACTCGACCATCGCGGCCTTGGAATCGATCAGGCCTTCGTCCATGTTGATGTCGATGATCTGGGCGCCGTTTTCCACCTGGTCGCGGGCGACCTCCAGCGCGGTGGCATAGTCGCGCTCCTTGACCAGCTTGCGGAAACGCGCGGACCCGGTGACGTTGGTGCGTTCGCCGATATTGACGAAGGGAATGTCGGGGGTCAGCACAAAGGGCTCCAGCCCCGACAGGCGCAGGTAACGATCAGGCATAGGCGGGCACCTTTCTGGGGGCGAACGGGGCCACGGCATCGGCGATGGCGCGGATATGGTCGGGCGTCGTGCCGCAGCAGCCGCCGACCACGTTGACCAGACCGGCACGGGCGAATTCGGCGACTTGGGGGGCGGTGTCGTCGGGGCCTTCGTCATATTGGCCAAAGGCGTTGGGCAGGCCCGCATTGGGATAGGCGCAGATCAGCGTGTCGGCCACGCCCGACAGCTCGACCAGATGCGGCCGCATGGCCGAGGCACCAAGTGCGCAGTTCAGCCCGATGGTCCACGGGTTCGCGTGCCGCACCGAGTGCCAGAACGCCGTCGGCGTCTGCCCCGACAGGGTGCGCCCCGAGGCGTCGGTGATGGTGCCAGAGATCATCATCGGCAGGCGTGACCCGTGATCCTCCATCGCCTGAATGCAGGAAAAGATGGCGGCCTTGGCGTTCAGCGTGTCAAAGATCGTCTCGATCAGCAGGATGTCGGCGCTGCCCGCGATCAGGCCCTTGGCCTGCTGCAGATAGGCGGCGCGCAGCCCCTCGAAGGTCACGGCGCGATAGCCGGGGTCGTTCACGTCCGGGCTCATCGATGCGGTGCGGTTCGTCGGGCCGATGGCACCCGCCACGAAACGCTGCCGCCCGTCCTTGGCGGTTGCGCGGTCCAGCGCCCGGCGCACGACGCGCGCACCTTCGACGTTCAGATCGTGGACGGCCTCTTCCAGCCCGTAATCATGCTGGGCGATGGTGGTCGCGGAAAAGGTGTTCGTCTCGACGATGTCGGCGCCGGCCATCGCATAGCGGTAATGGATCTCCTCGACCGCCTCGGGCTGGGTCAGGATCAGCAGGTCGTTGTTGCCTTGCTGGGGGTGGTCGGTGTGGTGGCGGCAGGCATGGCCCGACCCGTGGCCGGTATAGTCATCCTCGCCCAGGCCCAGGGCCTGGATCTGCGTGCCCATCGCGCCGTCCAGGATCAGGATGCGTTCGGATGCGGCCTTGTACAGGGCCGCGAAGGCGGGAGAGGGGGGCAGCGACATGACAAAGGCCTTTCCGTTGGAATACCTCACATAAGCGTTGCAAGGCCTGTCGGCAAATTCATAGTTTTCGACAAGATCATGAAACCGGCGCAACTCAGACCGGCACTCCGCCATCATCCTTGAGCGTCCTCAGCACGATCTCGGACCGGACCTGCGCCACCTGCGGGTGCGGCAGCAGGTGGCGATGGACGAAATCGGCGAACCCCTCCAGGTCGCGGGTGCGCACGTCCAGCACGTAATCCGCATCGCCCGACACGGAAAACGCCTGCCGGATCGCAGATTGGGCTGCGACAAAGCGGGCGAAATCCTCCTCGCGGCCCTGACCGTGGCCGCGCAGGTTCACGCGGATCACCGCGCGAAATCCGTGCCCCAGCTTGGCCGCGGACAGGCGCGCGGCATAGCCCTCGATCACGCCCGCAGCCTCCAGCGCGGCCCGGCGGCGCGAGATCTGGCTGGCCGACAGGCCCACCGTCTCGGCCAGCGCGGCATTCGTCAGCGCGCCGTCACGCTGCAATGCGGCCAGAATTGCGTTGTCGAACCGATCCATGCGTGTCCCGTGCGCCAGACGCCACAATACGGCGCATCCCATGCATTGATCGCTCAGGGACCGGATGCTTTGCAAGCACCATGCGCGGCATCTGACCCATAATGTGCGAAACGACAGGAGGATACCGCATGGGCCCGTTCCCGCATGACGCCCCCAAGGCCACGATCAGCGCCGCGAACCCCGCAGGCACCGACGGCTTTGAATTCGTTGAATACGCCCATCCCGATCCGGCCGTGCTGGACCGCATCTTCCGCCAGATGGGGTTCACGCCGGTCGCGCGCCACAAGACCCGCGACATCACCCTGTATCGGCAGGGCGACATCAACTATCTGCTGAACGCCGAACCGGACAGCCATGCGGCGGGGTTCGTGGCCGAACACGGCCCCTGCGCCCCGGCGATGGCCTGGCGGGTGGTCGACGCGCAGGTTGCGTTGAGGCGCGCGCTGGATCTGGGCGCGACCGAATACACCGGCCCCGGCAAATCGATCGAGGCGCCCGCGGTGCTGGGCATCGGCGGATCGCTGCTCTATTTCATCGACCGCTACGGCGATGCGGGTAGCGCCTATGACGCCGATTACGACTGGCTGGCTGAGGCCGACCCGCGCCCCGAGGGGTGCGGGTTTTTCTACCTGGACCACCTGACCCATAACGTCATTCGCGGCAACATGGACACCTGGTACAAATTCTACCACGACACGTTCAATTTCCGCGAGATCCGGTTCTTCGACATCAAGGGCAAGCAGACCGGGCTGGTCAGCCGCGCCCTGACATCGCCCTGCGGCAAGATCCGCATTCCGATCAACGAGAGCACCGACGATCACAGCCAGATCGAGGAATATCTGCGCGAATACAAGGGCGAGGGCATTCAGCACATCGCCATCGCCACCAACGACATCTATGCGGGCACGGACCGGATCGCCGATGCCGGGATGGCGTTCATGCCTGGCCCCCCCGACACCTATTACGAGATGTCGCACCGCCGGGTGAAGGATCACGACGAGCCGCTGGACCGCATGAAGGCTAGAGGCATCCTGATCGACGGTGAAGGCGTCGTGGGCGGCGGAGAGACGCGCATCCTGCTGCAGATCTTCTCGAAAACCGTGATCGGGCCGATCTTCTTCGAGTTCATCCAGCGCAAGGGCGATGACGGTTTCGGAGAGGGCAACTTCCGCGCCCTGTTCGAATCCATCGAGGAAGATCAGATCCGGCGCGGCGTCCTCGACGCCACCCCGGCCCAGTAGGCCCGCCGATCACCATGGCCTGGACCGACTACAGCAGCGCGCCCGCACCGGGCACGCGCATCTGCCCCGCCAGCGCGGTCACTGGGGTGCACCCGATCACCGTCCGCACGGGTCGCGGCGATTTTTCGGTGATCGTCCTGCGCGACGGCGATGCCGTCCGGGCCTTTGTGAACGCCTGCCCGCATCAGTATCTGCCGCTGGACTATCGCGGGCCCAACCTGCTGTCCGCCGACGGCACGCGCCTGCTCTGCACCGCCCATGGTGCCAGCTTCGACAAGGCGACGGGCGCGCCGCTGGCGGGTGCGGACTGCGGCCTCGACCCGGTCCCCGTCACGCAAAACGGCGACCACATCGTGATCGCCGCCTGATCTCTTCTTCATGAAAATATCCCGCGGGGGTCCGGGGGCGCGAAGCCCCCGGTTCCGACGGTCGAGATCAGAACCCGGCCTTGATCCGCTCGAACTCGGCCAGCTGGCGCTGACGCAGGGCTGGGTCGTTGGGCGTCTGGGCCAGGACCGGTGCGTCGATATCGGCCAGCCCCTCGGCCACGGCAGGCTCATCGGCGATGGTCGCCATCGCCTCGGCCGAGGTATGGCCATAGCCGATCGTGTCCAAGAGCGGCTTGGCCGCCGACGGCTCCAGCCAGGCGTTGATGAAGTCATAGGCCTTGTCTTCGCTGCCCGGCGCGTCCTTGACGTTCACATAGCCGCAGAAGAAGGTCGACGACCCCTCCACCGGCTCTCGTTGAAAGCCTACGGGATAGTCGTCGGCCTGCAGATAGACCACGCCGTCATTCCACGACCAGGCGATGTCGACCGCCCCCGATGCCATCAGCTGCGCCTGCTCGGACGGGTCGGACCAATAGGCCATGACGTTCTGATGCGCCTGGCGCAGCCAGTCGGCGGCGGCCTGGAACTGGTCGTCGCTGACCTCGTCCCAATCGGTCACGCCGGTCGCCAGATAGGCCAGCGCCCAGACATCGTCCGAACTGTCGGGCAGCGAGGTGCGGCCCTGGTATTTCGCGTCGGTAAAGACCTGCAGGCTGGCCACGTCCTCGGCCGGGACCGTCTCGGTGTTGTAGGCGATGGCGGTCGCGCCCCAGTCGGTCGGGATGAACCACACGCCCTCGTCGTCGCGGAACACCTCGCTGTCCAGGAATCGCTCCTCGATCTGCTCGAAATTCGGGATGCGGGTGGTGTCCCAGGGCTCGATCAGGCCCGCGTCGCGATATTTGCCGACCATCTGGCTGCAGGGGTGGATGACGTCGGCGCGGAACCCCGATGCGACCTTCTGGAACGCCTCGTCATCGTCGCCGTAGAACGCATAGGTCGGGCCGGTGCCGTGCTGGTCGATATAGGCCTGAAAGATCGACGGCTCCTCGAAGCCCGCCCAATCGAAGACGGTGAATTCCGGGTCGGCCGCATAGGCCGGAAGGGCCGCGGCGGCCAGGATGGTCGTGGTCAGCAAGCGCATGAAATCAGGCCTCTCGGTTGGTCGATTTTGTGCAACGCTAAGGGGCTGGAACGGGGCGCGCAAGGGCTTCGCGCGCCCGTGATGGGCGGATGCCTAACGCATCCGCAGCGCGCCATCGATGCGGATCGTCTCGCCGTTCAGATAGTCGTTCTGGACGATGAAGGCGACCATCCGCGCATATTCGTCCGGATCGCCCAACCGCTTGGGATAGGTCACCTCGGCCGCCAGGCTGTCCTGGACGTCCGCGGGCAGACCGTTCAGCATCGGCGTGCCGAAAATGCCCGGCGCGACGCTGCAGACGCGGATGCCCTGACCGGCCAGGTCGCGCGCCAGGGGCAGGGTCATCCCCGCGATGCCCGCCTTGGAGGCCGCATAGGCCGCCTGGCCCTTTTGCCCGTCAAAGGCCGCGATCGAGGCCGTGTTGACGATCACCCCGTTCTGCGCGCGCCCGTTTTTGGCCATGCGCTCGGCCGCCAGGCGCAGCACGTTGAAGCTGCCGATCAGGTTGACCTCGATGGTGCGGCGGAAACTGTCCAGGCGGTGCGGGCCGTCGCGGCCCAGGGTCTTTTCGCCCACCACCACGCCCGCGCAGTTCACGCAGACGTCGATGCCCCCCATCACGGCCACCGCGTGATCCAGCGCGGCCGTCACACTGGCCTCATCCGTCACGTCGGTCACCGCATAGCCCGCGCCGATGGCCTGGGCCGCCTCGGCCCCGTCCGGATCGCGGTCCAGCACGACGACCTGCGCGCCTTGGGCGCGGAAATAGGCGGCGGTGGCGGCCCCCAGGCCCGATGCGCCCCCGGTCACGACGGCGCGGCAATTCGACAGATCCATGATCCCCTCCCAAGGATATCCTCGACGGGGGTTCTGGCACGGTCGCGCGCCCACGCCAAGATCCGTCGCGCCAAGATCAGTCGCGCAAAAGCTCGGGCCCGCCCGCGATCAGCGGGTCGCGGGTGCCGACGGCGTCCATGTCCTTGCCCGCGTAATCGACCGCCGACAGGATGGTCTGGATTGCCGCAATCCGCGCGCGCCGCTTGTCGTCCGAGCGGATGACCGTCCAGGGCACCAGCGGCGAATGCGACCGCTCCATCGTGTCGCGGATGGCCAGGGTATAGTCGTCCCACCGGGCCAGCCCGTCCACGTCGATGCCGCTCAGCTTCCACTGTTTCAGGGGGTCCTGCTCGCGGTCCAGAAAACGGCGCAGCTGCTCGGCGCGGCCCACGTTCAGCCACAGCTTGACCAGGATGATCCCGTCATCGACCAGCGTCTGCTCAAAGCTGGGCAGCTGTCGAAAGAACGCCGCGCGCTGCACATCGGTGGAAAAGCCGAAGACGCGCTCCACCACGCCACGATTGTACCAGCTGCGGTCGAACAGCGCGATCTCTCCGGCGGCGGGCAACCAGTCGACATAGCGCTGAAAATACCACTGCCCGGCCTCGCGTTCGTTGGGCTTGGGCAGGGCCACGATGCTGGCCGAACGTGGGTTCAGGTTCTCGCGCACGCGTTCGATGGTGCCGCCCTTGCCGGCGGCGTCGCGCCCCTCGAAGACGACGACCAGGCGTTTGCCCGTGTCGATCACGTCATGCATCATGCGCACAAGCTGCAGCTGCAGCAGGGCCAGATGCGCCTCGTAATCGGCCTTGGGCATTTCCGCGTCATAGGGGAAATCGGGGTCCAGAATGTCCTTGGACCCGGCCTTGGACAGGGCCTTGCGGATGGGGGCGGGGGCGCCGGTCTTCAGATAGTCGCTGATCTTGCCGACCAGCGGCAGGTCCGGCAGCGTGGCGCCCATGGCCTCAACCCTCTCCGATGCGCGACATGTCGTACCATGTCGTCTGATAGATCTCGTTGATCCAGTTACCGTAGAGCAGATGCGCATGGCTGCGCCAGCGGTTTGCCGGGGCGCGGGCGGGATCGTCGTCGGGATAGTAGTTCGCGGGCACGGTGACGGGTTTGCCGGCCGCGACGTCGCGGTCGTACTCCTCCTTCAGCGTGGTGCTGTCATATTCGAAATGGTTGAAGACATAGAGCGCGCGGTGCCGGGGATCGGCCAGAAGGCAGGGCCCGACCTCGGCGCTGGCCAGCAGCGTGGTCAGGGCCGGGCGGGCGTCGACATCGTCCTGGCGCACCTCGGTCCAGCGGCTGACGGGAACCAGCACCTCGTCCGAGAAGCCGCGCAGATAGGGTGAGGCCGGGGCCAGGTTCTGATGGCGGAAGCAGCCGAAGGCCTTGGCGGGCAGGATGTGCTTGGGCAGGCCGTGGAAATGCCAGGCCATCGCCATGCCGCCCCAGCAGACGCCGAAGGTCGAATGGACATGGGTCTGCGTCCAGGCAAAGACGCGGGTCAGCTCGTCCCAATAGGTGACCTGATCGAAGGGCAGATGCTCGATCGGTGCGCCGGTGATGACCAGGCCGTCGAACTTCTCTCCGCTGGCCTCGACCTCGCGGAAGGGGCGGTAAAAGCTCTCAAGGTGGTCGGCGGCGGTGTTGCGGCTTTCGTGGTCCGACATGCGGATCAGCTGAAAGTCGATCTGCAGGGGGGTGGCGCCGATCAGCCGGGCGAACTGGTTCTCCGTCTGGATCTTCTTGGGCATCAGGTTCAAGAGCGCGATGCGCAGAGGGCGGATGTCCTGGGTCGCGGCGCGGCCCGGCGACATCACCATGACGCCCTCCTGGGACAGGATGCGATAGGCGGGCAGGCTTTCGTTCAGGGTGATGGGCATGTCAGATGTCCTTGCGCGCCAGCGCGGTCGCGATCAGGTCGGTGAAATCAGCGGGGGTGCGGATCTGCGCCACCTCCTCGGCCAGGATGGTGACGCCGCGCCGGGCCATCGCCTCATAGCGGGGCTGGCGATGGGCCAGGGCACGGGCATAGGTCCAGCGGATGAAGTCGTCGGGATTGACCTGCTCGGCCTCCAGCCCCTTTTCGACGCGGTAAGCGATCCAGGCGCGTTCCAGAAATTGCGGCTGGTAATACATGGGCTTGGGCGCGCGATCAAAGCGGCGGACCAGTTCGGCGGTGTGATCGTCGCTGCCCTTGATCCAGACCATCAGCAGATCGCGCTCCAGCGCATCCAGCACGGGGTCGTCGGGGTTGTCCGGGTCCACGACCTCGCAGATCGAGCCGCCACTGTCACAGACGAAATGAGGCAGGGCATAGATGTCGCGGGCGCGGTCCATGAAATGGCGCGTGTCCAGCAGGGACGCGATCTCGGCCCGGCGGTGCTGGTCCTGGCGGCGGCAGTAGTCGTCAAAGGGCAGGCCCCCACGCGAGGGGCTGCCGGGCTTGCCCAGATATGTCGACAGGGGCGCCAGATTGTCGAAGGTGATGTTGCTGGCGATGTAGACGCTGTCCGACATCAGCAATTCGCGCAGGAAGGGGACCTTCATCGCCTCGCGCTTGAAGTTGTCGGCGATGTATTCGCCCATGTAGCGGGTGCCGATGCGGTAATCGACGCTGTAATGGAACCAGTCGCCGGTTTCGCGTAGCATCGTGGCCAGATAGGTCTTGCCCAGGCCCGACATGCCGAACAGCACGATCCGCCGGGCTGCGGTGGCCCGCCAGTCATCCGCATTGCGATAGATCATCCGTCGTCCTTCCGTGGCCCGCCTTCTAGCTAATCGCATGACGCGGCCAAGAAAAGACCCGCTTCGGCACTCCCGACCGCCCGGTCGCCCCAGTTTGCGTCCCGCGGCGGCCGGGGGGCCAGCCCCCCGGACCCCCCGGCGGCCCGCCTACCGCCTGCGGTCCGCGCCCCTGCAGGGGGCCCGGGGGGAGCAAACTCCCCCGGCCACCGCCCCCGGCAAGGATACCCCGGTGCGAAAATGAAGACCGGCCCCGCCGAGAGGGCAGGGCCGGGTTCAGGCGCAAAGCTGTGTCAGATCAGAAGCTGTAGCCGATGCGGACGCCGATCCCCAGGATGTCGCTATCCTCCATCTGCGCCCGCGGCGCACCGCCCGTCTGGGGCCGGGCATCGCCCAGCTTGGAGTAGTTGATGCCGGTCGTGATCTTCATGTTGTCCATGGTATAGACCGCCGCCAGCGTCACGCCCACCCGCCCGTTCGTCGGAGCCAGCGGCGAGACCAGATCGTCGTTCTCGGGCTCATAGACCAGCGCAGCCGAGCCGGACCAGGTCTCGTTGAACTTGCGTCCGACGCCGATCGTGTAGGTCGTCGTATCCTCCAGCGACACCAGGCCGTTGCCGTTGTTAAGCCCGGTGAAGACGGTGGGGTCGACCTTGAACTCGGACCAGTTGACCCACCGGATCGAGCCGAAGACCAGCGTGTCCGCCGCCACACCGCTCTGCGCCTCCAGCGTGATCGATTCGGGCGTGTCGACGGTGGTGGTCGAGCGGCCGATGATATTGCCGTTCAGACGCTCGACCGTGTCGAACTCATGCTCGACCTTGGAGTTGTAGGTCAGCGACACGCGGCCCGCGATGGCGGGCACCTCATAGGCGGCGCCGACCACGAAGCCCAGGCCGATATCCTTGTCCAGCTGGACGTTATAGCCTGACAACGTGGGAGGCACAGGGCCGCCATAAGCAAACCCGTCCAGCGACACCTCGGCATCGGCCTGCGATCCGCGCAGACCGCCATGGACCGACACGTTATTCGGCATCTTGTAGCGCATCAGCGCCGTGAAGCTGGTCGAGTCGACCCTGGCCATGGTGCCGCCCAGGAGCGACGAGCCGCCCTCTCCGGTGACCGGATTGAAGCTTTGATAGGACACGTCTGCACCAAAGGGCTGCTCGACGATCAGGGCCGCGGACAGAGCCTCGTTGAACTGATGCTTGTAGCCCAGGCCCAGAAAGCCATAGCCGTTGGCCACGTCACCCGTGCCGCGCGGCGCCAGGCCGACGGGCGGCACGACAGTTGCCGGCAGGCCGGTATCGGTGCCCGACACGGTCGGATCGGCCGCGCCAAAGCTGAGTTCGGCATAATTTCCCTGTTCAAACAGTATGTTGAGCGATTGGGGTGCGCGTTCGATGCCCCCGGCCAGCAGCGGCGCGGTTCCCGCCAGCAATGCAGCCATGCCCGTGAATGCAAGTTTCATGTCTTCCTCCCTGCGGTCGGGCGAACCGCCCCCCCGATCTCACCCTATCGCAAGACTGTTACCGATCAATTGCCGATGCAGGCTGACGTGACGTCCGCGTCACTTGCGACAGTTTGTCCGTGTCGTCCCTGCAACGCCTGCCTGCGGGCTGGACAAACCGCGCCGCCCGTGAAAGGGGAAACTGCCAAACGGAATTGCCGCAAGGATACCCCCATGCAGATTCGTGAGGCCCTCACATTCGACGACGTTCTTCTGGTTCCGGCGGCATCGACGGTGCTGCCATCGACCGCGGACGTGACCACCTGGGTCACCCGCTCGATCCGGATGAACATTCCGCTCTTGTCCTCGGCCATGGACACGGTCACCGAAAGCCGCATGGCCATCGCCATGGCGCAGGCGGGCGGCATGGGCGTGATCCATCGCAACCTGACCACCGACCAGCAGGCCGACGAGGTCCGCCGCGTCAAGCGGTTCGAGAGCGGCATCGTCTATAACCCGATCACGCTGACGCCCGACCAGACCCTGGCCGATGCCAAGGCGTTCCAGGACCGCTACAACGTCACCGGTTTTCCGGTGGTCGATGCCGAGGGGCGGGTGCTGGGCATCGTCACGAACCGCGACATGCGCTTTGCCGACGACATGCGCACCCCGGTCCGCGCCATGATGTCCTCCGAGAACCTGGCCATCCTGCGCGAGCCTGCCGACCGGGCCGAGGCGATCAGCCTGATGAAGGCGCGCCGCATCGAGAAGCTGCTGGTGACCGACGCCTCGGGCAAGCTGACCGGCCTTCTGACGCTGAAGGACACCGAAAAGGCCGTGCTGAACCCGCTGGCCTGCAAGGACGACATGGGCCGCCTGCGCGTCGCCGCGGCCTCGACCGTGGGCGACGAGGGCTATGAGCGCAGCTGCGCGCTGATCGAGGCGGGCGTGGACATGGTCGTCATCGACACCGCGCATGGCCATTCCGCGGGCGTCGCGCGCGCCGTCGAACGCGTCAAGGCCTTCCGTGAGGGCGTTCAGGTCGTGGCCGGCAACGTCGCCACCGCCGAGGCCACGCGCGCCCTGATCGGCGCGGGTGCGGATGCGGTCAAGGTGGGCATCGGGCCGGGCTCGATCTGCACCACGCGGATCGTCGCGGGCGTCGGCGTGCCGCAGCTGACCGCGATCATGGATGCGGTGTCCGGCGCGGGCGACGTGCCGATCATCGCCGATGGCGGCATCAAGTTCAGCGGCGATTTCGCCAAGGCCATCGCCGCGGGCGCCAGCTGCGCCATGGTCGGCAGCGCCATCGCGGGCACCGACGAAAGCCCCGGCGAGGTGATCCTGTATCAGGGCCGCAGCTTCAAGTCCTATCGCGGGATGGGATCGCTTGGCGCGATGGCGCGCGGTTCGGCCGACCGCTATTTCCAGAAGGACGCGGCCAGCGACAAGCTGGTCCCCGAGGGGATCGAGGGGCAGGTTCCCTACAAGGGCACCGCCAATGCCGTCGTCCACCAGCTGGTGGGCGGCCTGCGCGCCGCGATGGGCTATACCGGCTGCGCCACCGTGGCCGAGATGCGCAGCAACTGCGAATTCGTGCGCATCACCGGGGCGGGGCTGAAGGAAAGCCACGTCCATGACGTGCAGATCACCCGCGAAAGCCCGAACTACCGCCTGGGCTGAGGCCGGGCGCATCAAAAAAGGCGGCCCTTGCGGGGGCCGCCTTTTTCATGGGCAGGGGGCGGGGGCGCATGGCCCCCACCGCAGGATCAGGCCGCGATGTCGAAGCGGTCGGCGTTCATCACCTTGACCCAGGCCGCGACGAAATCACGGATGAACTTGTCCGCGTTGTCGTCCTGGGCATAGACCTCGGCATAGCTGCGCAGGATCGAGTTCGACCCGAAGGTCACGTCCACGCGCGACGCCTGCCACTTGACCGCGTCGGTCTTGCGGTCGCGGATCTCATAGATCTCGGCATCGCCCTCGGCCTTCGTCCAGCGGTTGGCCATATCCGTCAGGTTGACGAAGAAATCGGCCGTCAACGCGCCTTCGCGGTCGGTCAGCGCGCCCAGCTTGGACCCGCCATGGTTCGCACCGATGGCCCGCAGCCCGCCGACCAGGACGGTCATCTCGGGCGCGGTCAGGCCCAACAGCTGCGCGCGGTCCAGCAGCAACTCCTCGGCGTTGACGGCGAAATCGGCCTTCAGCCAGTTGCGGAAACCGTCATGCAGCGGCTCCAGCGCGTCGAACGACTCCGCGTCGGTCTGTTCGGCCGTCGCGTCGCCGCGACCGGGGGCAAAGGGCACGGTGACATTGTGACCGGCCGCCTGCGCCGCCTTCTCGATGCCGACATTGCCGGCCAGCACGATCACGTCGGCCAGGGGCACGCCCGCCTCATCGGCGATGGGCTGCAGGACGGACAGGACACGGGCCAGACGCTCGGGCTCGTTCCCGGCCCAGTCCTTCTGGGGGGCCAGGCGGATGCGGGCGCCGTTGGCACCGCCGCGCAGGTCCGACCCGCGGAAGGTCCGCGCGCTGTCCCAGGCCGTCGCCACCATCTCGGCCACGGTCAGGTCGGTCGCGGCAATCCGCGCCTTGAGGCCGTCGACGTCATAGTCGGTGCGGCCTGCGGGCACCGGGTCCTGCCAGATCAGGTCCTCGGACGGCACGTCGGGTCCGACATAACGCGCCTTGGGGCCCATGTCGCGGTGGGTCAGCTTGAACCAGGCACGCGCGAAGGCGTCGTCAAAGCTGGCCGGATCGGCCATGAACTTTTCGCAGATGGCGCGATAGACGGGGTCCACCTTCATCGCCATGTCCGCATCGGTCATGATCGGCGTGGTCTTGATCGAGGGGTCCTCGACATCGGCGGGCATGTCCTCGGGGGCGATGCTGACCGGCTCCCACTGCCAGGCACCGGCGGGCGACTTGCGCAGCTCCCACTCGTGGCCGAACAGCATGTCGAAATAGCCCATGTCCCACTTGGTCGGGTTCGAGGTCCATGCGCCCTCGATGCCGCTGACCATCTGGTCGCGACCGATGCCGCGGCGGCCCTTGGCGTTCCAGCCCAGGCCCTGCTCATCCAAGCCCGCGCCCTCGGGCTCGGCGCCCATGTCCTCGGCGCGGCCGTTGCCGTGGCTCTTGCCGATGGTGTGGCCACCGGCGGTCAGGGCGACGGTCTCCTCGTCGTTCATGGCCATCCGGGCAAAGGTCTCGCGGATCTGCGCGGCGGTCGCCATCGGGTCGGGCTGGCCGTTCACGCCTTCGGGGTTCACGTAGATCAGACCCATCTGCACGGCGGCCAGCGGGTTCTCCATCGTGTCGGGCTTGGACACATCGGCATAGCGATGCTCAGAGCCCGCCAGGAACTCTTTCTCGGCGCCCCAATAGATGTCCTTCTCGGGGTGCCAGATGTCCTCGCGGCCAAAGGCAAAGCCAAAGGTCTTCAGACCCGCCTGCTCATAGGCGATGGTCCCGGCCAGCACGATCAGGTCGGCCCAGCTGATCTTGTTGCCGTATTTCTTCTTGATCGGCCACAGCAGGCGGCGGCCCTTGTCGGTGTTGTTGTTGTCGGGCCAGCTGTTCAGCGGCGCAAAGCGCTGGTTGCCGGTGCCCGCACCGCCGCGCCCGTCGCCAAGACGATAGGAGCCGGCCGCGTGCCAGGTGACGCGCGCGAACATGCCGACATAGCTGCCCCAGTCCGCGGGCCACCACTCCTGGCTGTCGGTCATCAGGGCGCGCAGGTCGGCCTTGAGCGCCTCGACGTCCAGCGTCTTCAGCGCCTCGCGATAGTTGAAATCGGGGCCAAGCGGGTTCGTCTTGTGGTCATGCTGGTGCAGGATGTCGAAGTTCAGCGCACTGGGCCACCAATCCGTGTTCGAAGCCGCGGTCGAGGTGTGGCTGCCATGCATCACGGGGCATTTGCCGGTGCTGTTGACCTGATTGCCGTCCATCTTGATCTCCATCTTGCTTGCGTCCGGGGAAGGCCCCTCGGAGCGGGCGATTCGTCATGGCGCGACCCTAACGCCTTTTCCCCATAAGATGAACTTTGATTGTCTGATGGGATGGAAAGGAAAGGCTTATGACACTGCGCGTCGCCGGGTTTGCCCTGCGGGGCCCCGGCGTGCTAGTCCTGAGACCGTCCCTGCCAGTTTGCGAAAGGCTGTCCATGACCCTGACCCCCTCCTGTCCGCAAGGCGGCGTCGCGTGACCCCCGCGGCGCGCATCGCGGCGGCCATCGGCGTTCTGGACCAGATCCTGGCCGGCGCCCCGGCGGAACAGGCGCTGCTGCGCTGGTCGCGGGCCAACCGGTTCGCGGGGTCGGGCGACCGGGCCGCGCTGCGCGATCTGGTGTTCGGGGCGCTGCGGCGACGCGACAGCCTGGCCGCCCTGGGCGGGGGCCTGAGCGGTCGCGGCTTGATGGTCGGCCATGCGCATCAGGCTGGCCTGCCGCTGGACGCGATCTTTACCGGAGAGGGACACGCCCCCGCGCCCCTGACCCCGCAGGAGGCTGCGCCCCAGGCCACCGATCCGCTGCCCGACGATCTGCCTGACTGGTTGCGCCCCGACTGGCATCGCGCCCTGGGCGCCCAGGCCGACGCGGTGGCGCAGGCCATGACCGACCGCGCGCCCGTCTGGCTGCGCGTCAATCTGGCGCAGCACGACCCCGCCGCCGTGGCCGAGGCGCTGGCCGCCGAAGGCATCGCGACCCAGCCCGCGCCGGACCTGCCCTCGGCCCTGCGGGTGGTGTCGGGGGACCGGCTGGTCGCGCGGTCGGCCTGCTATCGCGACGGTCTGGTCGAGTTGCAGGACCTCTCGGCCCAGCTGGCCTCGGCCGTGCCGCCGCTGTCCCCGGGCGCCCGCGTGCTGGACTACTGCGCGGGTGGGGGTGGCAAGTCGCTTGCCCTCGCGGCGAGAGAGCCGGCGGCGCGCATCTTCGCCCATGACGCGCTGGCGCAGCGGATGGCGGATCTGCCCGCCCGCGCCGCCCGCGCGGGGGCCG
>NZ_MEES01000027.1:0-31144 GCF_001724535.1 Paracoccus sp. SCN 68-21
CCCGATGCCCGCATGCCCGGTCAGCGGCTGGTGGACCAAGAGGTCGCTGAGGTTGACCAGCTTGCCCACCGCGCGCCTGCGCTCCAGCTGTCCAGTGGCATCCACCGTCGCCACCCCGGCGCTGTCATAGCCCCGATACTCCAACCGCCGCAGCGCATCGACCAGCTGAGGCGAAACCTCGTGACGACCCAAAATCCCGATAATGCCGCACATCAGCGGGCCTCCTTCTTCAGACGCAGGGCGGCCATCAGGCGCAGGGCCAGGCCGGGCTTGGTCGCCTGCCGGGCGCGGCCGATGGCCAGGGCGCCGTCGGGGATGTCTTCGGTGATGACCGATCCCGACCCGGTCATCGCATCGGCCCCCACGCGGACGGGCGCCACCAGCATCGTGTCGCTGCCGATGAAGGCGCGCGCGCCGATGGTGGTGCGGTGCTTGGACACGCCGTCATAGTTGCAGGTGATGGTGCCCGCGCCGATATTCGTGTGCTCGCCCACATGGGCGTCGCCCAGATAGGTCAGGTGGCCGACCTTGACGCCCTCGTCCAGGACGGCATTCTTGATCTCGACGAAGTTGCCGACATGCACGTCCGCGCCCAGTTCGGCGCCGGGGCGCAGGCGGGCAAAGGGGCCGACGGTCGCGCCCTCGCTGACATGGCACCCCTCCAAGTGGCAGAAGGGCAGGATCTCGGCCCCCGATTCCACCGTCACGCCAGGGCCAAAGACCACGTTCGGCCCGATCACCGCATCGCGTCCGATGACCGTGTCCAGCGCCAGAAAGACGCTGCCCGGGTCGGTCAGGGTCACGCCGTCATCCATCAGGCGCGCGCGGGCGCGGGCCTGGAACGCGGCCTCGGCTGCGGCCAGCTCAACGCGGGTGTTGATGCCCAGGGTCTCGGCCTCGGGGCAGATGACGACATCGGCGCGGCGGCCTTCGGCGCGGGCCAGGGCCACCAGGTCGGTCAGATAGTATTCGCCCGATGCGTTCTGGTTGGACAGCCCCGCGATCAGGCGGCGCAGCAGATCGGCCGACAGCGCCATGACGCCGGAATTGCACAGCGCGATGTCGCGGGTGGCCGTATCGGCGTCCTTCCATTCGACGATCCGCTCCAGCCCGCGATCGGTGACGACCAGTCGGCCATAGCGGCCCGGGTCCTCGGCCTCAAAGCCCAGCACGACCAGATCGGCGGGGTCCTCGGCGATGAAGGGGGTGTCGCCGTAAAGGACGATCACGCGGCCCTCGAACCCCTCCAGCGCGGGCAGGGCCTGGCGGACGGCGTGGCCGGTGCCCAGCTGTTCGGCCTGCAGGACGCAGGCGGCGTCCGGGTCCAGCCGGGCTACGGCTGCGGTGACGGCCTGCGTGCCATGGCCGGTGACCACGACGATCTGTTCCGGCTCAAGGCTGCGGGCGGCGCGCAGGGCGTGCCCCACCAGCGGCACGCCGCCCAACCGGTGCAGCACCTTGGGCAGGTCGGACTGCATTCGGCTGCCCTGACCTGCCGCCAGAATCACCACCGCCACCGCGTTTTCGCTCATGTCCCGCCCCATCGTCTGTTTGCTTTTCATCAAGTGCGTTCTAATCGGGGCAGGGCGCGCTGGAAAGGTCCGGTGCGGTCACCTTTGTTTTCCGAATATGTCCGAAGGGGATGGCGCATGGCTGGAACGGTGGTCTTCGATCTGGACGGGACGCTGGCGGATACGTCGGGCGATCTGGTGGCGGCGGCGAACGCCTGTTTCCGGGCGCGGGGTCTGGGCGACCTGCTGGACCCGGTCGCGGATGCGCTGATCGCGTTTCATGGCGGACGGGCGATGCTGCGGGCGGGATACGGGCGGATGCCGGGCGACCGGCTGCTGCCGCCGGGCGCCGAGGATGAGGATTTCGACCGCCTGCTGGGCCATTACGGGGAGGCGATCGCGGTGCATACGCGGCTGTATCCGGGGGTCGAGGCGGCGTTGGACCGGCTGGCGTCGGACGGGCATCTGCTGGCCGTCTGCACCAACAAGCCCGAGGCCCTGGCCGAGACGCTGCTGCGCGAGCTGGGCATCCGCGACCGCTTTGGCGCGATGATCGGCGCCGACACGCTGCCGGTGCGCAAGCCCGACCCGCGGCCCTATCGCGCCGCGGTCGAGGCGGCGGGCGGCCAGGTCGGACAGTCGTTCCTGGTGGGAGATACCGAGACGGACCGCAAGACCGCCGCCGCGGCAGGGGTCAAGGTCGCGCTGGTTGCCTTTGGCCCGGAGGGCGAGGCGTTGTCGCGCTTGGCGCCAGAGGTCCTGCTGGCGCATTTCGACGAGTTGCCGGGCATCGCGCGGGATTGGCTGGGATAGGGGGCGGCCCCCCTATCCCGTTTGTGGACCGCGCGGGCCTTATTCTGCCTCGTTCGCGGGCTTGGCGTTCAGATGGCCGTAATTCTGCGCGCCGATGGTATCGAACAGGTGGATCTGCGTCTCGAGGAAGTCGATATGGCCCTCCTCATCGGCGATCAGCTCCTCGAACAGGACCTTGCTGACATAGTCGCCGACGCTGTCGCAGTGATCGCGCGCCTCGATATAGAGGGTGCGGGCGTCATGTTCGGCGGCCAGGTCGCTGTCCAGCGTTTCGCGCAGGGTCTGGCCGATGCGCAGCGGGTCCAGCTTCTGCAGATTCGGATGGCCTTCCAGAAAGATGATCCGCTGGATCAGCTTGTCGGCGTGGTTCATCTCCTCGATGGATTCCTCGCGCGACTTGGCGGCGATGCGGCCGAAACCCCAGTCCTCCTGCAGGCGGTAATGCAGCCAGTACTGGCTGACCGCCGTCAGTTCAGACCGCAGTGCGGCGTTCAGATATTCGATGACTTTGGCGTCGCCCTTCATGGCTGGCTTCCTTTTCGTGAATGGGTCGGGTCCGCAGGATCGGCGGGGCGACACCCACCCTATCGCAGCCGCGCATGGTGTCCAGAAAGAGTGGCATGCAACCGCCGCAATCGGCCCGCTTGCCAAGCGCGTGATAGATCTTGCCGGGCGTGATGATGGTCTGGGGGTCCGCCGTGCGCATCCAGTCGATGGCGGCGCGGATGTCGTGATCCGAGATCTGGGTGCAATGGCAGACGATCATGGCGGGCCTCCTGTCGGGCGGAAATTTACCGATTCCGTCAGGCTTGTAAAGTCCGATGCTTTTGCTTGGTCTTCACGACGCCTTGACGGAAACGCGCGCGCACCGCACAAGCCCGGCCATGAAGCTGACCGATTTCGATTTTGACCTGCCCGAGGGGCTGATCGCCACCCGTCCCGCACGCCCGCGCAGCGCGGCGCGCCTGCTGCTGGCCGAGGGCGGCACCATCGCCGACCGCCATGTGGGCGACCTACCGCAGATCCTGCGGCCCGGCGATCTGCTGGTGCTGAACGACACCAAGGTGATCCCCGCGCGCCTGACCGGCACCCGCGCGCGTCAGACGCCGCAGGGCGAGGCCGTCGCGCGCATCGAGATCACCCTGCTGGAGCCCGCCGCCGAGGGCTGGCAGGCGCTGGCCAAACCGCTGCGCAAGCTGCGCGTGGGCGAGGTGATCCGCTTTGGCGACGCCCTGTCGGCCGAGGTGGCCGAGATGTCCGCGACCGGCCTGCGGCTGATCTTTGACGCGACCGGGGAGGCGTTCGATGCCGCGCTGCAACAGGTCGGCGCGATGCCGCTGCCGCCCTATATCGCGGCGCTGCGGGCACCGGACGACCAGGATCGCGACGATTACCAGACGGTCTGGGCAGCGCATCAGGGGGCCGTGGCCGCCCCCACCGCCAGTCTGCATTTCGACGCCCCCCTGCTGGAGGCGTTGGCCGCGCGCGGGGTCGAATTCGTGCATGTCACCCTGCATGTGGGGGCGGGGACGTTCCTGCCGGTCAAGGTCGATGACGTGACCACCCACCGCATGCATGCCGAATGGGGCGAGGTCACGCCCGAGGCCGCCGCCGCCGTCAACCGCGCCAAGGCCGAGGGCCGGCGGGTCATCCCCGTTGGCACCACCGCCCTGCGGCTGATCGAATCGGCAGCCCCCGAGCGGGGGCACATCGCGCCGTTCCGCGGCACGACCGACATCTTCATCTATCCCGGTCATCACTTCCGCGTCACGGACGGGCTGATGACCAATTTCCACCTGCCGAAATCGACGCTGCTGATGCTGGTCTCGGCGCTGATGGGGGCGGAAAAGATCCGGGAAATCTATGGACATGCGGTCCGAGACGGGTATCGTTTCTTCAGCTATGGCGACGCGTCGCTGCTGATCCCCTGAGGTCGCATTCCGGCTGGCATCGGGGGGCCGTCGGGCATAGGTCGGGCGCTCTGCCCCGATGCCCCTGAACGAGACGAGACCCGCGATGATTTCGGTGTTGCGCACCACCTGGCCCCTGCTGCTTGGCATCCTGCTGCTGATGGTGGGCAACGGCATGCAGGGCACGCTGCTGGGCATCCGCGGCGGCATCGAGGGCATCCCGACCTTCCAGATGTCGGTCGTCATCACCAGCTATTACGGCGGGTTCCTGTTGGGCAGCCTGACGGTGCCGGACCTGATCAAGAACGTGGGCCATGTGCGGGTCTTTGCCGCCCTGGGGTCGCTGATTTCGGCGGTGCTGGTCCTCTTCGCGGTCGAGCCGCACTGGATCAGCTGGACGTTGCTGCGGTTTCTGATCGGGTTCTGTTTCTGCGGCGTCTATGTCACCGCCGAAAGCTGGCTGAACGCCGGCTCGACCAACGAGAACCGGGGCCAGACCCTGTCGCTCTATATGATCGTGCAGCTCTTGGGCATCGTGGTGGCGCAGGCGTTGCTGAACGTCAGCGATCCGGCAGGGTATCTGCTGTTCATCATCCCCTCGGTGCTGGTGTCGCTGGCCTTCACGCCTATCCTGCTGTCGGCCCAACCCGCGCCGCAGTTCCAGACCATCAAGCGGATGTCGTTCCGCCGACTGTACCGGGCGTCCCCCCTGGGCTGCGTGGGCATCTTCCTGATCGGGGGGGTGTTCGCGGTCCTGTCGGGCATGTCGTCGGTCTGGGGTGCGCAGATCGGGCTGTCGGTGGCGCAGATCAGCCTGTTCGTGGCCGCGATCTATGCGGGCGGCCTGGTGCTGCAATATCCGATCGGCTGGATCTCGGACCGCTATGACCGGCGCAAGCTGGTGCTGGGCATGTCGGCCATCGGGGGGCTGTGCGGGCTGGTCGTGGTGGCGGCGCAGCCGGGCACGGTGGGGCTGGTTATCGCGGGGGCGATCATGGGGGGCGTGGCCAACCCGGTCTATGCGCTGCTTCTGGCCTATACGAACGACTATCTGGATCAGTCGGACATGGCCTCGGCCTCGGCGGGCCTGCTGTTCATCTATGGCATCGGCAGCATGGGCGGGCCGATCATCACCGGCTGGATGATGGGCGTGATGGGGCCGGACGGCTATTGGGTCTATATGGGCGTGCTGCTGGCGCTGCTGACGGCCTATGCCGGATGGCGCACCACGCAGCGCCGCGCGCTGACCCCCGACGAACAGGGCAGCTTTGCCGTCATCACCCCCAACGCCACGCCCCTGGCCGTCGACGCGGTGCTGGAGGAGGCGCAATCCGACGACCCCCAGCAGCAGACGGCGTCCTGACCGCCCGCTTGCCGCGTTGGGGCAAATGGTTTAACGCTGAACTATAATTCATCAGCGGGGGACCGGATGGCCCAGAATTTCGACGTGGTGGTGATCGGCGCAGGCCCGGGTGGTTATGTCGCCGCGATCCGGGCAGCGCAGCTGGGCCTCAAGGTGGCCTGCATCGAGCGTGAGCATCTGGGCGGCATCTGCCTGAACTGGGGCTGCATCCCGACCAAGGCGATGCTGCGCTCTGCCGAGGTCTATCACCTGATGCACCGCGCCAAGGATTTCGGCCTGAAGGCCGACGGCATCGGCTATGACCTGGACGCGGTGGTGAAGCGGTCACGCGGGGTGGCCAAGCAGCTGTCGGGCGGCATCGGGCATCTGTTCAAGAAGAACAAGGTCACCGTCATCATGGGCGAGGCCAAGTTGGAAGGGCCGGGCCGCGTCACCGTCAAGACGGAAAAGGGCTCGGAGGAGGTCACCGCGAAATCCATCGTGCTGGCCACGGGCGCGCGGGCGCGCGAGCTGCCGGGGCTGGAGCCGGACGGCAAGCTGGTCTGGAACTACAAGCATGCGCTGGTGCCGCCGCATATGCCCAAGAAACTGCTGGTCATCGGGTCGGGCGCCATCGGCATCGAATTCGCCAGCTTCTTCAACACGCTTGGTGCCAAGACGACCGTGGTCGAGGTCATGGACCGCGTCCTGCCCGTCGAGGATGCCGAGATCAGCGCCTTCGCCAAGAAGCAGTTCGTCAAGCAGGGCATGACGATCATGGAAAAGACCGCGGTGAAAAAGCTGGACCGCAAGGGCGACACCGTCACCGCCCATATCGAGGTTGGCGGCAAGACCGAGACGCATGAGTTCGATACCGTCATCTCGGCCGTGGGCATCGTCGGCAACACCGAAGGGCTGGGCCTGGAGGAGGCGGGGATCACCGTCGACCGCACCCATGTCATTACCGACGAATATTGCCGCACCGGGGTCGAGGGCGTCTATGCCATCGGCGATCTGGCCGGCGCGCCTTGGCTGGCGCACAAGGCCAGCCACGAGGGCGTCATGGTGGCCGAGCTGATCGCGGGCAAGCACCCCCATCCGATCAAGCCGGGATCCATCGCGGGTTGCACCTATTGCCACCCTCAGATCGCATCCGTCGGCCTGACCGAGGCCAAGGCCAAGGAGCAGGGGCTGGACATCAAGGTCGGGCGCTTCCCCTTCATGGGAAACGGCAAGGCCATCGCCCTGGGCGAGCCCGAGGGCATGGTCAAGACCATCTTCGACGCCAAGACCGGAGAGCTGCTGGGCGCCCACATGGTCGGTGCCGAAGTGACCGAGCTCATCCAGGGCTATGTCATCGGCCGTCAGCTGGAGACGACCGAGCAGGACCTGATGGAGACGGTCTTCCCGCACCCGACCCTGTCCGAGATGATGCACGAGGCGGTTCTGGACGCCTATGGGCGCGCCATCCACTTCTGATCGGCACGACAGCGCGACGATACGGGGGGCCTTTGTGCCCCCCGTTTTGCGTCAATCGACCGGGGTCAGGGTGGTGATGCCGGTGGCGGCGGCCCGCGCCAGATCGGGGTCCAGTGACATGCCGACATATTCGCCGCGCCGCCACAGGCCCGCCAGATCGTCGTAATGGCGCGACAGCGGGTGCCCCGACTGCCCGGTCGAGGTGATGAAGACCGAGCTGTCGGGATCGGCCAAGTCGATCACGCTGCGGAAACCCGCGCCGGTCGCGGCCTGGAAGGGCTGCGGCCCGCTGCCCGTCATGCCGCTGCGCGCCACGGTGAACTCCTCTCCCGAGATGGACTGGGTGATGTTCATGATCCAGCCCAGGGCGGGCAGCGCGCCCAGACCGGGGTGGCGGTGCTTGGCCTGATGCGCATCGCCCCACCGCCAGCTGGCCACGTCCGATCCATAGCGCGCCGACAGGTCCAGAATGGCGCGGTCCAGCGACTGGCGGGCGATGGTCGCGCAATCCTCGGTCGCGGCGGATTGGACGATGTCGCACCAGGCCGAGGCGCCGCCGCGGTTGCGGAACACGGTGTCGATGAAGCGGGGCTGCAGGCGCAGCAGGTCATCGGCCATCGGCCCCAGCTCGTCGCGGACAAGACGGTCCTGTAGCGCGTCCATCCAGGCGGTGTAGATCAGCGGTTCGGGCAGATGCTCGTTCATGGCGCCGTCCCATTCCGCCAGCAGGGTCAGCGCGTCCTGGCGCTGGCGTTCGGGGGTGCCGGGGGCGGCGGGGTCGCCCGTGAACCACAGATTCGCCCCCACCAGCGGCAGCAGCGCCCGCGCCGCCGGGCTGACGATGTCCAGCTGCGCCGCGATGAAGCTGTCGCGCGAATGCACCTCTCGGTCGCCCAGCAGGTAGGACAGGCGGTCGCGGCGCAGCCCGTCGCTGGCATCCTCGGTCGCCAGGGCCAGGCCCGCATCGGGGCGCTGCGCCTCGCCCGCAAGGGCGGTGGCCCCGGTCCAGGCGGTCTGCGGCAGCCAGCCGGGCGCGGGCAGGGCGCCCGCCGTCGGATGGTCGGGCGCGCGCTGCGGGGCGGCCCCGGCGGACAGACGCGTCACCGCCTCGGCATCGGCCAGGGTCACAGCCAGCGCGGGCGCGACCACGCCCCTCAGCGCGCGGGTCGCCTGTGCGCTGTCGTGCGCGCGCATCAGCCCCATCAGCGCCGACATGGTTCCGTCCTGGCGCGACAGGCCCGTCCAGCGCAGGGCGGGCACATGGCCGATGGGCACGACGTCGCGCAGGCCGGGGTCCAGGCCCGGCACCACGGGGCCGTTCTGGGTGTCGCGCAGGGTGATGGTCTGCGAGGGCGCGTCCAGCACGCGGATCACCTCGGTCCGGGTCTGGAAGGCGGTCCAGCCCTGCGGGCCGCGATAGCGGTCGGGATTGCCGGGCTGGACCTCTTCGATGGCGATGTCGGCCACGTCCAGGTCCAGCGGCGTCAGCGCCCAGGACAGCGACGGGTTGCGCCCCGACAGGACCAGCGGCATCCCCGGCACCGTCGCGCCGATCACCCCGCCCGAGGCCAGCTCCAGCCGCGCCAGATAGAACAGCGAGGGCACCGTCAGCCCCACATGCAGGTCGTTGGCCAGCAGCGAGGCCCCCGCCGCCGTCCGCTGCGGTTCCGCCCCGAAGGCATTGCCGCCAAGCGCCTGCCCGGGCCGCAGGAACCCCAAGGGGTCGTGCCCAGCCTGCAGGTCGCGCCGCCGGTCGGGCGTGCCAAGCCGCGCGCCGGGGAACAGCGTGGCGTAATCGGGCAGGTCGTCGGGCACGTCGGCGCGGTCCAGGATGCGCATGCCGTCCTGGGGCCAGGCCAGGGCCAGGCGGGCGCGCAGGATCTCTTCGGTGGCGGCATCGGTGCTGGCGGCGGCCAGCAGTTTCAGGATGGCCAGCGAATCGGCGGGCTGCCAGAAGGTGATGACATCGGGAAACAGAAAGAATTCGGGCGCGCCGCGGCCCATCGCGCCGGCATTGACGATGCCGATCCATTGGTTCACGCCATCCGCATAGGCCTGCAGCGCGGCGCGGGTGGGCGCGTCCTGCACCTCCAGCGAGGCCTGGGCCGCACGGTGCAGACCCAGCCTGCGCGCCAGATCGTCGACCGGCAGCGCGCGGGGGCCGTGGATTTCTGCCAACCGGCCCTGGGCCGCGCGGCGCAGCACGGTCATCTGGAACAGCCGGTCCTGCGCATGGGCCAGGCCCAGGGCAAAGAACACGTCGGGGTCGGTCTGGCCAAAGATATGGGGCACGTTCTCGGTCGAGCGGACGATCTCGACCGGGGCGGTGATGCCCTGGACGCGGTGGCTGGCCCCGTAATCGGGCAGCGAGCGTACGGCGAAATACCAGACCAGCACTGCCGACAGCACCAGAAGCACGATCAGGCCGATGGTCAGCCGCAAGAGCCAGCGAAACAATGTCAGCATTCTGGGGGCCGGTCCTTGGGGGTGCGCGCGGCACGGGTTGACCCTGCCGCGCATGGGTGGTGGTGTGGCTGCATAGGACAGGCGCGCAGGCATTTCAACGCATCGCCACGCGCGATCAGGACATCCCGAGGAGAGTTGAATGGCGAAGGTGGCGTTTCTGGGTCTGGGCGTGATGGGGTTTCCGATGGCGGGCCATCTGGCGGCGGCGGGCCATCAGGTGACGGTCTATAACCGCAGCGGCGCCAAGGCCGAGGCCTGGGTCGCGCGTCACGGCGGTGCCCATGCGCCCACCCCGCGCCAGGCGGCGGAGGGGGCCGACCTGGTCCTGTGCTGCGTGGGCAATGACGACGATCTGCGCCAGGTCTGCCTGGGCCCCGACGGCGCCTTTGCCGGCATGGCGCGGGGCGCGGTGCTGGTCGATCACACGACCGTTTCGGCGCAAGTCACGCGCGAACTGGCGCAGGTCGCGGCCCAATCTGGCCTGGGCTATGTCGATGCGCCCGTGTCCGGCGGGCAGGCGGGGGCCGAGAACGGCCAGCTGTCGGTGATGTGCGGCGGCACGCAGGCGGATTTCGACCGCGCCGCGCCGGTGATCGACGCCTATGCCAAGATCTGCCGGCGGATGGGCGAGGTCGGCGCCGGTCAGATGACCAAGATGTGCAACCAGATCGCCATTGCCGGGTTGGTCCAGGGGCTGGCGGAATCGCTGGCCTTTGCACGCAAGGCGGGACTGGATGTGACCGATGTCGTCGAGGTGATCAGCCAGGGGGCCGCTGGCAGTTGGCAGATGGTGAACCGCCATGCGACGATGGATCGGGGAGAGTTCGAACACGGATTTGCGGTCGACTGGATGCGCAAGGATCTGGCGATTTGCCTGCAGGCCGCCGATCAGCTGGGCGCGGTGCTGCCGGTGACGGCCCTGGTCGACCAGTTCTACAAGGACGTGCAGCTGATGGGTGGCGGACGATGGGATACGTCTTCGCTGATCGCGCGTCTGCCGCGTTGAGGCGGCGCGTGATCATGATCTGCGGGCTCCGGGAGTGCGGGCCTCGCGCGGCGGTGCCGGTTGCGCCCGCATGTTACTGACGAAAGGATTCGGCCATGTCGAACCACAGCTTTGCCGGAACGATCGAATTCGAGATCACCGGCGTGAATGCCCGCGAGGCGGTCGGAGAGATGACCGTGACCGATGACGTGCGCAACCCCTTTGGCACCGTCCATGCGGGCGCGCTGATCTGGTTCGCGGATGTCGTGGCCACCAACCTGGTCCTTGGCGGAGAGCAGCCCGAAGAGGGGATGGACAGCTTTCCCGTCGCCGTGACGCTTAACGCGCAACTGCTGGCGAACCGGCAGGAGGGCGTGCTGACCGCGCGCGCGTCGTGGTTGCGGCGGGGGCGGCGGGTCTCGACCGTGCGCACGCAGGTCACCGATGCGGGGAACGCGATCCTGCTGGATCTGACCTCGACCCATGTGACGGCGCGCTGACCCTGCGGCAGCCGCGATGCTGACGGGTTGAAACGCCCCGCAATCCCGCCATCATGGCCCCCGACGAAGGAGGAGACGTCATGGACGGCCTGATGATGCACCGCCCGCTGCTGCAAAGCGGGCTTCTGGATTTTGCGGCCGAAGGGTTCCCCGCGGCCGAGATCGTGTCCCGCCGGGTCGAGGGCGATCTGCACCGTCAGGGCTGGGCCGCGACCCGCGCCCGCGCCGTGCAGCTATCCCTGGCGCTGGAGGAGATGGGCGTGGCCCCGGGCGACCGTGTGGCCACGCTGGCGTGGAACGGCCACCGGCACCTGGAGATCTATCACGCGGTTCCGGCCATCGGCGCGGTCTGCCATACGATAAACCCGCGCCTGTCTGCGGAACAGATGGTGTTCATCGCGCATCACGCGGGCGACCGGATGCTGTTCGTCGACCTGACCTTCGTGCCGCTGCTGGAGGCGCTGCGCGACCGCCTGCCACCGATGCGCTATGTCGTGATGACCGATGCGGCGCATATGCCCGACACGGCGCTGGACGCGCTGTGCTATGAGGATCTGCTGGCGGGGCGGGCCACGGACCGGACCTGGCCCGATTTCCCGGAAACCACCGCATCGGGGCTGTGCTATACCTCGGGGACGACGGGCGACCCCAAGGGGGTGTTGTATTCGCACCGCTCGAACATGCTGCATGCGCTGGCGACGGCGGCGGTGCTGGGCCCCGATCTGGGGCCGCAGCCGCGCATCCTGCCCGTCGTGCCGCTGTTTCACGTCAATGCCTGGGGCCTGCCCTTCACCGCGCCGCTGATCGGGGCCAGCCTGATCATGCCCGGCCCCGCGCTGGACGGCGCCAGCCTGTGGGATCTGTGCGAGGCCGAGGCCGTGGACAGCGCCTGGGGCGTGCCCACCATCTGGCAGGGCCTGATGGCCGAGATCAAGACCCGCGGCGCCAAGCCCCGCGCCCTGCGCCATATCGTCGTCGGCGGCAGCGCCATGCCGCGCAGCCTGACCGAGGCCTTCGAGGGGATGGGCATCGACGTGAACCACGCCTGGGGCATGACCGAGACGTCACCTCTGGGCAGCCAGGGGTCGCTGACGCCGGTGCAGCGCGCGCTGCCCTTTGATCAGCGCATGGCGCTGAAGCAGGCGCAGGGGCGGCGCGTCTTCGGGGTCGAGATGAAGATCGTGGACGACGCCGGGCAGCGCCAGCCCCATGACGGCCAGGCGATGGGAGAGCTGTTCGTGCGCGGCAACACGGTCGCCGCGGGCTATCACGACAATGCCGACGCGACCGCGCGCGCCGTGGATGCGGAGGGATGGTTCGGCACCGGCGACATCGCCTCGATCAGCGCCGAGGGCGTCCTGACGCTGCGCGACCGGGCCAAGGACCTGATCAAATCGGGCGGCGAGTGGATCAGCTCGATCGACGTCGAGAACCTGGCGCTGACCCATCCCGATGTCGCCCAATGCGCGGTGATCGCGCTGCCCCATCCGAAATGGGATGAGCGCCCGCTGCTAGTGGTCAAGCCGCGCGGCGATACCCGCCCGACGCTGGAGGATGTCTGCGCCGTCCTGCGCCCGCATCTGGCCAGCTGGCAGCTGCCCGACGACATCGTGTTTGTGGATGACATGCCGCTGACCGCGACCGGCAAGATCAGCAAGCTGACCCTGAGAGAGCGGTTCGCGGTTCACGTCCTGCCCGATCTGCGCTAGCGCAGCGTCTCCAGAAAGGCGCGCTGTCCGTCCGGGATCGGGACCGGGCGGCGCGTATCGCGGTCCAGCGTGACGGTCACGAAATGCGCCAGCGCCGCGGGGCTGGGGGCCGCGCCGTCGAACATGCCCATGTCGAACCGCGCCGAGCTGCGCCCCAGATGCGTGACCGCCACCCCGATCCGCAGCGTCACGGGCCATAACAGTTCGGCCAGATAGCGGCAGCCGTTCTCGACGACCACCAGCAGCGGCGCGTCTCGCCCCAGAAAACCCTGTCCCGCCAGGGTCAGGGTCATCGCCTCGTCGAACAGCTCCAGATAGGTGGCGTTGTAGATATGGCCGTATTGGTCATTGTCCCGCCAGCGGGTCGGGATGGTCTGATAAACCGGATAGGCGCGGCCGGATGTCATGCCCCTGGGCCCGCATGGGCCAGCACGAAGAGGCGCAGGGCGGTGGCCAGGCCGATCTCGGGTGGGCGGGCGTGGTCGATGCGCCCGATCAGCGCCGCACGGGTCAGGTCGCGGGCGGCGGCCTGGGTTGCCAGCGCCTTCCAGAACGCATCCTCCAGCGAGACCGAGGTGCGATGCCCGTCGATGGTCACCGACCGCTTGAGCGGGGGTGTCATGGGCGGCAGATCGATCATTCGTCGGGCAGGTCCTGTTGGGGCGGGTCCGGGCGGTGGGCGTCGAGAACGCGGGCGGCGCGGTCCTGTTCGGCCTGGCGGGCATCGCGCAGGGGCTTGGCCTCGCCATGGATCGCGGCATTGGTGTCGCCCTGCGCGCGGCGCGCGTCGCGGGCGCGCGACTTGCGGGCCTGGCGCAGGTTGATGATGCGGGTCATGGCGGTCCGTGAAACGACTGAGGGCGCGCCACTGTGGCGCGCCCCCCGGGTTCGGGTCAAGAGGATCAGCCCTTGGGGCTGATCATGTCCTCGGGGCGCACGACGCGGTCGAAGGTGTCGCCATCGACAAAGCCGAGTGCGATGGCCTCCTCGCGGAGCGTGGTGCCGTTCTTATGCGCGGTCTTGGCGACCTTGGTGGCGTTGTCATAGCCGATGGTCGGCGCCAGCGCCGTCACCAGCATCAGCGATTCGCGCATCAGCTGGTCGATGCGCTTGACGTTGGCCTGAGTGCCCACGACCATGTTGTCGGTAAAGCTGCTGGCCGCATCGCCCAGCAGCTGCATCGACTGCAGCACGTTGTAGGACATCATCGGGTTGTAGACGTTCAGCTCGAAATGGCCCTGCGATCCGGCAAAGCCCACGGCGGCGTCATTGCCCATCACATGCGCGCAGACCATGGTCAGCGCCTCGGCCTGGGTGGGGTTCACCTTGCCGGGCATGATGGACGAGCCCGGCTCGTTCTCGGGCAGGATCAGCTCGCCCAGACCGGAACGCGGGCCCGAA
The DNA here is from genome assembly GCF_001724535.1 of Paracoccus sp. SCN 68-21. NCBI lineage: Bacteria > Pseudomonadati > Pseudomonadota > Alphaproteobacteria > Rhodobacterales > Paracoccaceae > Paracoccus > Paracoccus sp. SCN 68-21. The sequence goes on from NZ_MEES01000027.1 coordinate 14,117, forward strand.
CCCAGCAGGCGCATGTCATTGGCGATCTTGAACAGCGATCCCGCCACCGTTTTCAGCGCGCCCGAGAACATGACCATCGCGTCATGGGCGGCCAGTGCCTCGAACTTGTTGGGGGCGGTGACAAAGGGCAGGTCGGTGATCGTGGCTATTTCCGCTGCAATCGCCGTGTCCCAGCCCACCTTGGTGTTCAGGCCGGTGCCCACGGCGGTGCCGCCCTGCGCCAACTCGTAGATGTCGGGCAGGCATGCGCGGACCCGTTCGATCCCCTTGCGAACCTGATGGGCATAGCCGCCGAATTCCTGGCCAAGCGTCAGGGGCGTCGCATCCTGGGTGTGGGTGCGGCCGATCTTGATGATGTCCTTGAACTCGGCTGATTTGGCCTCCAGCGCGGCGGCCAGTTTCTCCAGACCGGGCAGCAACGTGTCGCGCGCCAGCATGCCGATGGCGACATGCATCGCGGTCGGGAAGGTGTCGTTCGACGACTGACCCATATTGCAGTGATCGTTCGGATGGACGGGCTTTTTCGAGCCCATCTCGCCGCCCATGATCTCGATCGCGCGGTTGCTGATCACCTCATTGGCGTTCATGTTTGACTGCGTGCCCGACCCTGTCTGCCAGACGACCAGCGGAAAGTTGTCGTCAAAGCGGCCCTGGAACACCTCGGTCGCGGCCTGTTCCATCGCCTCGGCCAGATCGGCGGGCAGGTCGCCATTGGCGCGGTTCACCCGCGCGGCGGCCAGCTTGATCGCGCCCAGGGCGCGGATGATCGGGACCGGCTGACGCTCCCAGCCAATCGGGAAGTTGATGATCGAACGCTGCGTCTGCGCGCCCCAGTATTTGGAGGCGTCAACCTCCAGCGGGCCGAAGCTGTCGGTTTCGGTGCGGGTCTTGGTCATCGGGTCGCTCCCTCACGGTTTCGTGCCGGGTTTAGCGGGAAGGGCGCGCGGGCGCAATTCGTATGCGACGGTATGCCGTCGCTAACATCAGGCGTCGATGGCCCGGATCGCCGCGCGCAGGGCGGCATGGTCGGCATCGGGCAGCGGCAGGAGGGGACGCTGCGGAACCGCCTCGGTCAGGTCCATCAGGCGCGCGGCCGCATGGATGACCCGCAGGCTGCCGTAACGGCGAAACAGCGCCCAGAGCGGCTGGAACCGCTCCTCCGCCAGGCGTGTGCCCGTGGCGTCACCCGCGCCGGCCGCGCAGGACAGGGTCAGCGTGGCATCGGGCCACAGGCCCGCGGCGACGCTGAACCAGGCATCGGCGTGATCCAGCAGCGCCCGGGCGCAGCCCCAATCCCCGCTATAGCCGATTACGAAGCCTGGCGGCAGCAGGGGGCGCAGGGCCGCGATCTCGGTCGCGATGTCGCCCGATGCGGGCAGGGGCATCTTGACCCCGGCCACATGCGGCAGCGCCGCCAGCCGCGCCAGCAGGGCATGGTCCAACGTCACATGGGTGGTGGTCGGGTTGTTGTAGATGACCAGCGGCAGCTGGCCCGCCTCAGCCACGTGGCGGAAATGGGCGACGATCTCATCCGGGGTCAGCGGCTGATAGGCGACCGGGGCCAGCAGCAGGCCCTGGGCTCCGGCCTCGCGCGCGTCGCGGGCCAGGGCTGCGGCATCGTCGCTGCGCAGCGCGCCGACGCCCACGATGACGGGAACGCGCCCACCCGCCGCTTCCAGGGCGATGCGGGTGGCGCGGCGGCGCTGCTCCAGCGACAGATAGGCATAGTTGCCGGTGCTGCCCAGGACCCCGATGGAATCGACCCGGGCGCGGGCGATGCGGGCGACGATGCGGCGCAGGTCGGTCTCGATCACCGTGCCGTCAGGGGTGGCCGGGGTGATCGGAAAGGCGCACAGCCCGCGCAGCAGGTCCACCGCCTATTTCCGCCAGCGGTCCAGACGCACGACATCAGCCCCGCCCGAGGGCGGCTTGTCGTCGCCGTCATCCTCGGCGTCCAGCTGATATTCCGCATCGGCCTCCTCGTCCTCATCGCCATCCTCGTCGCCATCCTGCGTCTCGAAGCGGAGACCGAACTCGACCGAGGGGTCCACGAAGGTGCGCAGCGCATCGAAGGGGATCTTCAGCGGCTCGGGCTGATTGCCGAAATTCAGCGTGATGGTGAAATGGTCGGGCTGGATCGTCAGGTTGTCGAACCAGTGCTGGATGACGATGGTCATCTCCTCGGGATAGCGGTCGCGCAGCCAGGCGGCCATCTCGACCCCGTCGTCGCGGGTGTCAAAGGTGATGAAAAAGTGGTGGTCGCCGGGCAGGCCCTCGCGGGCGATCTGACGCAGAACCTCTGCGATCAGCCCCTGCATCGCGCGATGCATCATCCCGCCGTAATCCAGACCTGATCGCGCCATGACGTCACCTTTCCTGCACGCGGCCAAGCATAGGGATATGGCCGCGGATGAAAAGGGGGGCCGAGGGCGAAATCGCCCGCTCCCGTCCGGACTGCCGCCTGCGGGCACCGGGGCCGTCCATCGCCAGGTAACGCCCGCCCCCGCCCGATAAAGGGCGGGTGATCGGGCAGGCCGGGTCATCCGTCGGCATGGCCCCACAGATCGTCCTGCGGGTCGTGGTCGGGCACGCGGGTCTCCCCCGTCAGCCGCAGCGATTGCGCCCGAAGGTCCAGCGCCGAGCCGGCCCCCGATGGGTCGAACGGCTGGTCGGGCGGGGTCTGCTGGGCCACCAGGGCCAGAAACACCGACAGCCCCTCGACCTCCTGTCGCAGCAGGTCGGCCACCTGCAGCGATTGCGCGGAGCCGTCCGTGACCTCCAGCATCGCGCCAAGCGCCTCGTCGATCTGCGCAAGGGCCACGGCGATCCGCCTGGCCTCGACCGAGGCGCGGTCCAGCGCCTCGCGCAGCGAGCCCTGGACCTCCGGTTCGGTATGCTGCCGCAAAGCGCTCATTGCAGCTTGCCCGTGACCGATTCGATGCACTTCAGCAGTGCCTCCTTGGTGAAGGGCTTGGCGATGAAGTTGTTCATGCCCGCCCGCTGGCCGCGTTCGATCATCTCGCGCGTCGCGGTGCCGGTGATCAGGATGAAGCCGATGCGCTGCGTGCTGGGGTTCTGGCGCAGCGCCTCCAGCAGCATCAGCCCGTCCATGCCCGGCATGTTGTAATCCGAGATGACCAGATGCACCGGTGCCGCGGCAAGCCTGCGAAACGCGGTCTCTCCGTTCGCCTCGTACTGGACATTGACCAGGCCCGCCCAGTCCAGCGCCTGCTCGATCAGCGAGCGGCTGATGGTCATGTCGTCCACCACCATCACATGAAGGTTCGATTTCTGTGCCATGTTTGTCCCTTTCACGTCCTGGCAGGAGCCGGCGTCTCATTGCGCCGGTATTGGGTGGTGCCCGTCGCCTGGAACAGCGCCGCAGCGGGGCCGTCCAGGCGTTCGGAATGTCCGATAAACAGCGCGCCCCCTTCGTTGAGCGCCGCCGCGAAGCGCGACCAGAGCCGCTGCCGGGCGGCGCTGTCGAAATAGATCGCGGTGTTGCGGCAGAAGATCACGTCGAACTTGCCCGAAAAGGGCCAGTCGTCATGCAGATTCAGTTCGCCAAAGCGCATCACGCGCTTAAGATCGGGCTTCGCGTCATAACCGTCGCCCTGCGGCTGGAAATACCGTTTCACCCGCGGCGCGCCGACAGGGGTCACGGCCTCGGCCGAGAAATGACCCCGGCGCGAGCGTTCGACCATCTCGGGGTCGATATCGGTCGCCAGGATCAGGGTGTCGTGATTGGCCGCATCGGGAAACGCGTCCAGCAGGGTCATGGCCATGGAGTAGGGCTCCTCACCCGAGGACGACGCCGCAGACCACAGGCGCAACCGGCGGCCCGCCCGCGCCTGCGTGATCATTGCCGGCAGGACATCCTGGCCCAGGCTCTGGAAATGATGGCCCTCGCGAAAGAAGGCGGTGACATTCGTGGTGATGGCCGACAGCAGGTGCCGGCGCTCCTCGGGGCCGTCGCCGCTGTCCAGCCTGTCGCAATAGGCGCCGTAATCGGGCAGGGCCAGAACCCGCAGGCGGCGGTTCAGTCGGGCCATCAGCAGGCTGCGCTTGGACTCCGACAGGATGATGCCGCTGTCCTGATGGACGATCGCGGCGATCTTGCGGAACTGCGCATCCGTCAGGACCGGCCCGGGGGGGGAGGCTGTGGCAGCTGCTCTCACGCTTCGACCCCATGGGCTGCGGGCAGCAGCTGCGCCAGGTCGATCTTGCGCAGGATGCGACCGTCCTCCAGCGTGATCATGCCGACGATGAATTCGCGCGCCGGGTTCGACGCGATGTCGGGCACGGCCTGGATATGGTCCTCGTTGATGGGCAGGATGTCGGACACCAGATCCGCCAGTAGGCCCACGATCCGCCCGGCATGCATCGCGATGATGACGACGTGCCGATGCGACGGCGTGGCCGCCCCGAACCCAAGGCGGGCCGACAGGTCGACGACCGTCACCACGGAGCCGCGCAGGTTAATCACGCCTTTGACGTAATCGGGCGCGTGGGGCAGCATGGTGGTGGGCGTCCAGCCTCGGATTTCGCGGACCAGACCGATATCGATGCAAAAGTCCTGGTCGGCCAGCTTGAAGGCCACGACATCGCTTTTGCCGACAGAGTTATGCGAGATGGATTGCAGCATGCGTCACCCGTTCGATGCCATGGCGGCCATGCGGCGGCCCTGGTCGTTGGACATGGAGAGGAGGATTTCTTCGGGGTCGATGATCAGGGCGATCTTTCCATCGCCCAGGATCGTGGCGGCCGAGACGCCCGGAACCCGGCCATAGTTCTGCTCTAGGCTCTTGATGACCACCTGGCGCTGGTCAAAGATCGCATCCACCCGGAACGCGGCGCGCTTGCGGCTGTCGGTCTCGACCACGATCAGCACGCTGCTGTCGGGGCCGCCTTCGGGCTGGGTGACGCCGAAGCTGGCGCAGAGGTCGATGATGGGGATTAGCTCTCCGCGGTTGGACAGCAGCTGCGAGCCGTGGCCCACACCGTGCAGCATCGAGCTTTCGGGGCGAAGGGTTTCCTGCACCGCGGTGATCGGCAGCACCATCGTCTGGTCGCCCAGCTGGATCAGCATCCCCTCGACCACCGCCAGGGTCAGCGGCAGCGCGATGGAGAACGTTGTGCCCTCGCCCTCGGTGGACTGGATCATCACGCGGCCGCCCAGGCCCATGATCTCGCGGCGGACGACGTCCAGTCCGACGCCGCGACCCGACAGGGCCGACACCTCGTCCTTGGAGGAGAAGCCGGGCAGGAACAGCAGCTGATCGATCTCGGCCGGTGACAGGTTGGCGCCGGGGGCCACCAGCCCGCGATCCTCGGCGATCTGGCGGACCTTGGCGCGGTTGATGCCGCCGCCGTCATCCGACACCTCGATCTGGACGCGACCGGACCGATGGGCGGCCGACAGGGTGATCGTGCCCTCCTGCGGCTTGCCGCGGCGTTGGCGGGTCACCGTATCCTCCAGCCCGTGATCGACCGAGTTGCGGATCATGTGGGTCAGCGGTTCGACCAGTCGTTCGATCATGGTCTTGTCGACCTCGGTCTGCTCGCCGATGGTGATCAGTCGGACGGGTTTGCCCGTAGCATCCGCCGCCTCTCGCAGGATGCGGTGCATGCGCTGGAACACCAGCTTGAGGGGCTGGGCGCGGATCGCCATCACGCTTTCCTGGATGTCGCTGGCCAGCTGGCGGATCGCGTCCAGGCCCGCAATGACGTCGGGCTGCTCGTGCATGCCGGCCGTCTGGATGACCTGCGACAGCATCGCCTCCTTGATGACCAGCTCACCGATCATGTTCATCAGGCGGTCGACCCGGTCCAGCGCGACCCGGATCGTCGGGGCCGCCTGGCCGGCATCGGACTGTGCGGCGGCACGGGGGCCTGCCGCGGGTGCGGTCGAGGCCTCGTCCGGGGTCGTGGGTGGCGGGGGCGTCTGGACGGCCTCGGCCGGGGCCGGGTCATGTTGCGCCGCGACCTCGGGCTCGTGCTCGGGTTCGGCAGGTATGATTTCCGGAATGGGGGCCGGGCGGATGGACAGCATGCAGCAGTCCTCGACGAATTCGAACACGCTCATGATGGCGGCCTCGTCGACGCCCTCCGGCATGCCGATCTCCCAGGCCAGGCCGGGCTGTTCGGGCGACCAATCCTCCAGGGGCGCGACCGATTCGTCGTTCAGCACGACGTCGCAATCGCCAAGCTTTTGCAGACTGGCTAGAAGGGCCATCGGGTCGTTGCCGGACCGGTACAGCTGAAATCCTGGGGCCATCTGCACCAGCAGCCCCGCGCGCGCAGGCTCGGCCGTCGGCATATCCACGCCCAGGGGCGCGTCGAAGGACAGCGGGGCGCCGAAATCCAAAGTGATCGGGGTGAATTCGAATGCGGTGTCTTCCTCGCCGTCCGAATCGATCAGGCCGTCCAGCTCGGCCATCAGACCGTCCACCTTGACCTCGTCAGGGTCCTGGCCCGACCGCGCGGTGCCGACCAGATCGGTCAGGCAGTCCGAGCAGCGATGCAGCAGCCCCATGATCAGGGGCGTGACCTCGATCTTGTCCGAGCGGACCAGATCCAGCACCGTCTCGAAGCGATGTGCAAAGGTCACCAGGGTGGTCAGGCCAAAGGCCGCCGCGCCGCCCTTGACCGAATGCACTGCGCGGAACACGGCGTGCACCGTTTCCTTGTCAAAGCCCGGCTGCTCCATTTGGCGCAGGCCATTGGCCAGAACCTCCAGCAGCTCGTCGCATTCGACGAAGAACATGTCGCGGAATTCGTCCATGTCTGCCATCTTTAGCGTCCCAATACCTTGTCGATGACGGCGATCAGACGCTCGTCCTCGAAGGGTTTCACGATCCAGCCGGTCGCCCCGGCACTGCGGGCGCGGGCCTTGAGATCGGCGCCGCTCTCGGTTGTCAGAACCAGGATCGGGACATCCGCATAGGCGCCGGTGGCGCGGACATTCTCGATCAGGCCAAATCCGTCCATGCGCGGCATGTTGATATCGGTGATGATCAGGTGCGGATCGGCCTCGCTCAGCGCGCCGACCCCGTCGACGCCGTCGACGGCCAGAAACACGTCGAAGCCGGCATTGCGCAGTGCCTTGGACACAAGCGCGCGGATGGTGGGCGAATCATCGACCGCCAGGATACGGGTCGTCATGCGGGTCCCCCGGTTTGAATATGATCGACCGAGGCGCCGACAGCCTCGATCGCGGTCAGGAACGGCTCGGATGCATCCCGGACCGACAGCGTCTTGCCATCCGTCTGCCACTGCTTGCGGGCCGAGATCAGCATCTCGACCGCGAGGGTGCCCATACGCTGGACCCCTGACGCGTCCAGGACCGCATCTGCGCCCCGGTGATCCAGAAGGGTTCGGGCAAAGGCCGAGACGGCCTTGCGGTCGAACGTCTCGGGCAGGGGCAGGGCGTGCATGTGATCCACCTCTTGTTGTCATCGGCGTCCCAATGGCTAGCAGGCAACCCTTAAGGAAACATTGCCGGGCGGATAAATTTTCCGAACCTCAAGTCATTTGAAAGAAACGATTATTTAATACTTCTGCGGCAATCTGCGATCCACCTTACCAGGAGTTCTCATGTGTCGAACCCGGTCCTGCTGATCGCCGACCCGAACATATCCCGGCTGACCGCACTGCTGCGCAGATGCGAAGATCACCACGGGGTGACCGTGCTGGGCGCCGCGACGCCCGGCGAAGCCTATGTGCTGCTTGAATCGCATCTGCCACGGCGCGTCGCCGTCGCGGCCGAATTCGCCGAATCGATCGAGTTCGACGCGCTGGCGGACATCCTGACGATGATCGACGCCCAGGTGGTGATCTATGGTCAGATGCGCCGTCCCGCGGGGGGCTATCCGGTACATTCCAGCCCTGAGCAGATGCTGTCGCGCCTGTTTGGCGGCCTGCAACCTGCGCGACCCGCTGCGTCCGCGCCGCCGCGTGCGGCCGAGGCCGTGCAGCCCTCGACGGACCCTGTCGGAGGCGTGGTTCTGCTGGGGTCCTCCACGGGGGGGATCACCGCGCTCGAAACCGTGCTGGGATCGTTTCGCAGCGACTGCCCGCCCACGCTGATCGTGCAGCATATTCGCCCGGGCTTTGCCGACGGCCTGGTCCGACGCTTGGACCAGCTGCTGAAGCCGCGCGTGGTGGCGGCCGAGGACGGCGCACCGCTCCGCCGGGGGGTGGTCTATCTGGTTGCGGCTGCCGATCGCCATCTGGGGTTCGTGCTGCGCGGCGGCCCCAAGATCCGGCTGATTCCGGGGGCGCCCGTCTCGGGGCATCGCCCCTCGGTCGACATGCTGTTCACGGATGGCGCGGCGCTGGCCGACCGGCTGGACGTGCGGGCGGCCCTGCTGACGGGCATGGGGGCCGACGGGGCGCAAGGCATGTGCGCGTTGCGTCGGGCGGGGGCGCATACCATCGCGCAGGATCGCGACAGTTCGGTGGTCTGGGGCATGCCCCGCGTGGCCATCGAAATGGGGGGCGCGGCCGAGGTGCTGTCGCTGTCCCGGATCGGGCCGGCCCTTCTGTCCCGCGAGGCCGTCCGCCAGAGGAGGCTGTCATGATCCGTGAACCCGGAAGCAATGTCATCCATGTGGTCCAGGGCGAACACGCCATCAGCGATGTCCCCGACGTCGTTCTGACGACGGTCCTTGGGTCCTGCGTGTCGGCCTGCATCATGGACCCCGAGCGTCGGATCGGCGGGCTGAACCACTTTCTGCTGCCCGATGCCGGGCCGGGCGGTCCCGATATCCGCTATGCGGCCGCCGCGATGGAGGTCCTGGTCAACGGGCTGATGCGCCGTGGCGCAGTGCGCAGTCATCTGCGCGCCAAACTGTTCGGCGGCGCGCGGATGATGGCGGGCCTGCCTGATATCGGTCAGCGCAATGCCGACGCGGCGCGCCGCTTTCTGCAGGACGAGGGTATTCCCCTGATCGCCAGCGATCTCTGCGGCAGTCAGGCCCGACGCATCCGGTTCTGGCCCACGATCGGGCGCGTTCAGCTGCACCTGCTGGGCGAGGCACGGGTGCCCGTCCGCGAACAGCCTATGCCGCAGCGGGGTGGCGATGTCGAACTGTTCTGAGTGCCGGGTCCGCCCCGTGCCCGCCTGTTCTCCGGCGCTTGCCCGGACCCCCTTTTCCCTACCGGTCGATCTGGATCGGCGGCCCTTTTCGGAGTTGCTTTGATGTTGAATAACGTCCGGATCACGACCCGCATCACTGCCGGGTTCGCGCTGATCCTCGTCATGCTGACCGGCTTTGCCGCCTTTACCTGGAACCGGCTGGATCATCTGTCGGACATCGACGAAAGAAGTGAGTTCGCAGAAAACGGCGCGTTTCTTGCTTCGGATATCGCGACTGGCGTCGCCCGAGCCGAACTCAAGGTCGTGGAATTCCTGCAGTCGCCCACGCCCGAGGGTAGCCGCGCGGTTATTGCCGACATGGAGCATGTGCTTGCCCTCGGGCAGCAGGCGATGACACGTGGCGATCGCCTGGCAGATCAGATCGTGGCACTGAAGGTGCGTCATATTGAGGAAATGACGCAGCTTACCGTCGATTTTTCTGCACTAGTCTCTCGGGTGACGCAGATGCGCCAGCAGGGCGTGGATCTACGTCGCACGATGGAGCAGATACAGCGTCAGATGGAGGCGCAGGGCAATACCGACGCCGCCTACTTGGCACTTGCCGCATCGAATGATTTCTTGGTGTCGCGGGTTCGTATCGACCGCTTTCTGGCGGATGGAACCGTAGCCGATTTTGACGAGGCCGAAGCACCTTTGCAATTGACGCTTCAGTCGCTCGAAGCGCTGTCCCGACAGCCGCTGAGCACAGAGCCTCGTGCGGCCGTGACGGCGCTGCAGGCGGGAGTTGCGGATTTCTGGTCCAATGCTCTTGCTGTGCGCGGGCTTGAAATCAATGCGCGTACGCTGGAGCGGCAGGTCCATGAAACTGGCGTGCAGGTTCTTGAGATTGTCGGCGAGATGCAGGCTTCCGCTCAGGCTACTCTGGAAGAACTTGATGCGCAAAAAGTGGGTGTAATGAGCAATACCGTTCTCTCAATTCTGGCTGGCGTGGCGGCGGCCATTCTGATCGGGGCGCTGATCGCGGCCTATCTGGCCCGCGACCTGGGCACGCGCATGCGCCAGACCGTTGCGCAGACGAACCGCCTGGCGCAGGGCGATCTGGACGTGGATGTCAGCGGCACCGAGGGCACCAACGAACTGGCCCAGGTGGCGCAGGCCTTGGCCGTGTTCAAGCGCAACGCGATCGAGGCCCGTCACCTGGCAGCCGAGGCGCGCCGCACCGAGGCCGAGGCCGCCGCTGCCAGAGAAGTCGAATCGCGCCAGCAGGCCCGCGTCGTCCGCGACATCGGGGCCGGGCTGACCCGTCTTGCGCAGGGCGATCTGACCGAGCAGATCCCCAACCCGCCCTCCGATCCCTTCCCGGCGGGCTATGACGGGCTGAGAGAGGCGTTCAACAGCGTGGTGGCCAACCTGACGGGCACCGTGGCACGGATCACCGATGTCGCCGATCAGGTCCGGGGCGGCGCGACCGAGATCACCTCGGCCGCGCAGGACCTGGCCAGCCGTGCGGAAACCCAGGCCGCGACCTTGGAGGAATCGGCCGCCGCCCTGAACGAGATGAACGCCAGCGTCCATTCCACTGCCGAGCGCGCGCGCCACGCCGAGCAGGCCAGCCGCCAGAACCGCGACATCGCCGAGGCCAGCGCAGCCGTGGTGCGCGACGCCGTCACCGCAATGCGCGGCATCGAGGCCTCCTCGGATCAGATCACCCGCATCATCGGGGTGATCGACGACATCGCCTTCCAGACCAACCTGCTTGCGCTAAACGCGGGGGTCGAGGCCGCCCGCGCCGGAGAGGCGGGGCGCGGCTTTGCGGTCGTCGCATCCGAGGTCAGGGGCCTTGCGCAGCGTGCGTCCGATTCCGCCCGTGAGATCAAGTCGCTGATCTCTCAATCAGCCACGCAGGTCAAGGCGGGGTCGGCTCTGGTCGGTCGGACCGGCGACAGCTTGGGTCAGATCCTGACCAAGGCGCATGAGGTGTCCGAGCAGATCACTGCGATTTCCTTGGCGGCAAACGAACAGTCAGTTGGTCTGGCCGAAGTCAATACCGGCGTGAACCAGCTGGACCAGGTGACCCAGCAGAACGCCGCTGTCGCCGAGCAGGCGAACGCCGCAGCCGCATCGCTGCAGCAGAGGGCCGAGGATCTTATCCGCGAGATTTCGGGCTTCCGGATTTCCGGGCGGATGGCACGCGCGGAACTGTCCCGTCCCAAGATGGCCAGCCCCCTTCCCGTCGTCGAGCCCGTGCCTCTGCGCGTCGTGGGTGGCCGGTCGGAAGGGCAGATGTTCGCGTCCTGCCTGGTCAAAGTGGGGGGTGCGTTCCAAACCACGCCCTGCGGTCCGATAAAGCGGTAATTTGCGGTACTCCGGTGATGCCTATCCAATCAATTTGGGCTGGCGGCTGATGATGTCAACCAGACGGATATTGAAAGTCGCGGTGGGTGGAGTTGGAGGTGCCCGCTGATCGCTGCTCAGGCGGCAGCAAGAGCGATGCGACAGGTCACTCTCAAAGCGCCCACAGTTCCACGCAGACGTCCAGCCAGTCTCCGTGTCAGAAATGGGTTTTTTGTTGGTTGTTTCCCTTCTTCCCTCGGATGAAAGATCCCATTCTGCCCTGGTGTTGCGGGCGGGGGAATGTCCTTCGCGGGCTTCCGGTTGACCTGTTCCTGCCCGCGATCAAGTCGTCCGGCCCCGGCGCGGTCAAGCATTGACTGGAAGGTGGGTGGGGTTGCGATCTTGAAACTGCATGCGTGGGTTCAACGAACCACCTGGCTGCGTTTGAGATGGGTTTCTCAGCGGGCCGCCGGTAAGCAAAGGCACTATCGTCCTGATGAAGCGAGGCGCCGCGTGTTGAACCGCACCGGGTTTGCCGGCGGCTCCAACTCCTGAGTAGGATGAAGCATCATGAGCAAGATCACGAACAAGTTTTCCCCCGAAGTGCGCGACCGCGCTGTGCGCCTGATGCTGGACACCGAAGGCCAGCATGGGTCGCGTTGGCAGGCCACGGTGTCGATCGCCGCAAAGATCGGCTGCTCGGCGCATACCCTGAATGACTGGGTCAAGAAGGCCGAGGTCGACAGCGGCAAGCGCGCGGGCGTTCCGACCGAACTGGCCGAGCGGAGGAAGGCGCTGGAGCGAGGGAACCGCGAACTGCGCCAGGGTGAGGAGGGTCGGGAAAACAGTCCGGTGGACTGTTTTCCCGACGAACGAGGTCCTGCGCGAGGCCCGCGCGTATTTTGTGATGGCGGAGCTCGACCGCCGGTCGAAGTGATGGTGTCATTCATTGACGCGCATCGGGATGCACACGGGGCTTGGCCATTGCGGCGCTATCGGTCCAAGCCCGATGGACAAGGCCGATCTGCGACGTTCTGCCGATCGCCCCGTGGACTTACTATGTTCATCTGGCCAGGCGGGCTGATCCCGCCCAGCTGTCGGACCGTGAGCGGCGGGACGAGGCGCTACGCCCCGAGATCCGGCGGGCGTTCGAGCAGAACTGGCGGGTCTACGGCGTGCGCAGCGTCTGGCGGCAGCTTTGCCGTGAGGGTTTCGATGTCGCCCGTTGCACGGTGGCACGGCTGATGAAGCGCATGGGTATTCAGGGCATTATCCGCGGCAAGCCGCACAGGACGACGATCCCCGACAGGAAGGCCCCGTGCCCCTTGGACAAGGTGAACCGCCAGTTCCGCGTGCCCGCGCCCAACAGGCTGTGGGGTCGTCCATTGTGGCGCAGTTGGTTCAAGCCCAATGGACGACGATTTCACCTATGTCGCCACATGGAAGGGGTTCGTTTATGTCGCTTTTGTCATCGATGACCTCGCCGCATCGTCGGCTGGCGCGTCAGCACCTCGGCGCATGCAGGCTTCGTCCTCGATGCCCTCGAACAGGCGGTTCAAGAGCGCCGCCCGGTCAAGGGCATGGGGCTGGTTCACCACAGCGGCCGCGGAAGCCAGTATCTGTCGATCAAATACACCGACCGCCTCGCTGAGGCAGGCATCGAGCCCTCGGTGGGCAGCGTCGGTGACAGCTACAACAATGCGCTGGCGGAGACGATCAACGGCCTGTTCAAGGCCGAGGTCATCCACCGCCGCAGACCATGGCGCAACATCGAAGCGGTCGAATACGCGACGCTGGATTGGGTCGACTGGTTCAACAACCGCCGCCTTCTCGAGCCCATCGGAAACATCCCTCCCGCTGAAGCCGAGGCCAACTTCTATGCGGCCTTGCAAACTGAGACCATGGCCGCGTAACTAACGTTAATCACCCTCCGGCAAACCCGGTGCGGTTCATGTCGCCTGATACGGGCTACAGCGGCTTATATGGTCAGGATTAGGGTTCCAAGAAAGGGATTGAATCAGTTCCTGCGTAGCCCTTGTGGAATCGGCCGCTTGGGGCAGGCAACGAAGTGGGGCCTGATCTGCGATGGAACGAGGACGCCGTCCCGATTGGCAAGCGTCCCCCTGGTTGGGGCACTGTGTCGGGGCAGCGGGGGCGATTGCAGTTGCGGCGCGGACGACAGCAGTCGTGCCACGATGATTGAACGATCATCTTGTTTCATGATGCGGAGGAAGGCCAGCACGCTCGAGGCCGCGCGCATGAACGCGGCGCTGCTCAGACAAGTGGGCTGGCGTCCCTATGCGCACTGCCAGTCGCCTATCCGGGATCGCCGAGTGGCTCGGGCCGATCGTGTCAGGTCTGCAATGGCCGCCTGCGGCAATGTTCATCTCCCTGATCCGCAGGAACCATGGTGACGCGGGGCCAATGATCGCGCCCACCGGGGTCTCGGCCACAACGTCCCACGGGCGTCGATGCGTCGACCCAAAGCCTGGCAGGATCCTGCGCCCTCCCACGGTGGCTGAATCAGCAGGTAGGCCAGACCTCGCCATCACGCCCCGGAAAGACGTTTCGGCCGCCGCCTGCGCCAGATCAGTCGACGCCGCCCGCGTCATCGCACCGCCGGGTGACGGTAAATCACCGGGGGCAAGCCAAACCCTGCGGCAGGCGAAGGCTGCGGTCTTGGCAAAGGTGCCGGTCTTGGGCTGTGACGGCCTGCCATCTGGGTGCTTGGCATGCTGGCCGGACAGGGTCCTGCCAGTGTCCGGCGTCGGTCGGATGGCCCTGTAGGGGACATCCGTTGAGCCATGTCCTGTCAGACAGCCATCCGCAGCGGCGGAGAACTGACGCGGGCAGGGTGGTCTGCCATCGTGAAGCTGCCCACCAGCCGTGTCAGGTCCTTGACCTCGGCGTTCAGGAGACTGCTGGTCGCATTGGCCTGTTCGACCATGGCGGCGTTCTGCTGGGTTACGTCATCCAGATAGCGAACCGCGCTGTTGATCTCGGAGATGCTGAGGGACTGGCGTTGCGCGGTGCTGGCCATCTCGGTCACCGTTCCCTCGATCTCGTCAAAGACCGAGATGATGTCGGTCAGCGCCTGGTGGGTGGCCCCGACCAGCGACACGCCATGGGTGGTCTGCTGGACGCTGCGGTCGATCAGCGTCTGGATCGTGCGTACGGCCTCGGCCGAACGCTGCGCCAGGGCGCGGACCTCGGCGGCGACGACGGCAAAGCCGCGGCCCGCCTCTCCGGCGCGGGCGGCCTCGACGCCGGCGTTCAGGGCCAGAAGGTTGGTCTGGAAGGCGATCTCGCTGATGACGCCGATGATCTGGCCCATCTCTCCGGCGCTGGCGGACACGTCGGCCATGGCGGTGCGGGTCTGGTCCATGATCTGGCTGCCATGGGCTGCGACCTGGCGGGCGCGGGCGGCCATCTCCTCGGCCTGGCGGCTGCGGGTCGCGGAATCGCGGACGGCCTCGGTCATCTCGTTCAGGGCGGCGGCGGTCTGTTCCAGGCTGGCGGCCTGCTGTTCGGTGCGCCGCGCCAGATCGTCCGAGGCCGCCGCGATCTCTCCGGTGCCGTTGCCGATCTGGCCGGCCGAATGGCGGACCGACCCCATGATGTCGGCCAGCCGCTCGACCGTGTCGTTGAACCGCGTGCGCGCCGACAGGACCGGGTCCAGCCGGGTCGTCAGATCACCCTCAGCCAGGCGGCCCAGTGCCGTGGACAGGGCCTCGAACGCCTGCTGCTGCGCATCCTCGACCTCCTTGCGACGTCCGTCGATCTGTTCCAGATAGGTCGAGACCGACAGGTCGATATCTAGCAGCGCCGCGCGGATCAGCGCCGAGATGTCGGCGGCCAGACGGACGCGGCTGGCGGCGGTCACCGTCCGGCGGTCGCGCAGCAGATCGCGCACGACGTGGTCCAGGACCAGCCCGTACCCCCCGATATACCAGCGCGGCTCAAGCCCGATGCGGGCATGGACCGCGCCGATGCGGCGCACGGCCTGGCCATAGTCATCACCATAATTCGCGGCCATGAGCCGGGACCAGTGGCGGGCTTGGCTGTCGCGGGCGCTGTCGGTATGGGCGGTGTCGCGGAAATACTGGCGCAGGACGGGGGTGGCGGAGACCTTGGTATAGAACTGTGCAAGGGCGGGGCCGACGCTGGCATTGACCTGAGGGGCCAGTGCCCGCAGTCGCGCCTGTGTTTCTGCGTCAAGACCCAGGAAATCCAGTCTCGCCTCGAGCTGGATGGGGTCGTTGGTCTGGGGGTCGGTCACCGCTTGATCCTTTCACGTGCCACTGGCGAACGTGCAAAGGCTATCCCACAGACATTAAGGGACACTGAATTCCCGACGAACCTGTTCAAATAAGGGATAAGGTGCAGGATTCTCACGAAAACAGGTCTTCCGATTGAATTCAAAAGAGAACCGTTTTCCAGCAAAATCAGAACGCATCACAAACAAGACCAGAACAAACCGGCATCTTGCAAAACACTTTACGGACCTGTTGCGGGCGGGTGGCGCGCATGAGTGTCCGCATCGACAAGATCCGAATTGACGGCGGAACTCAGTCGCGCGCCGCGCTCAGTGAAGCCACTGTGGCCGAGTATGCCGATGCTATGGCAGACCCCAACACGGTATTTCCGCCGGTCATCGTCTACTTTGATGGCAAGGATTACTGGCTGGCAGACGGCTTTCACCGGGTGGCAGCATGGGCGCGGATCGGGCGCACGGAAATTCCGACCGACATTCGGCAGGGTGATCGTCGCCGCGCGATCCTGCATTCCGTTGCCGCGAACAGTGCCCACGGCTTGCGCCGCACGAACGACGACAAGCGCCGCGCCGTGCTGACGTTGCTGGAAGATGATGAATGGGGGCAATGGTCGAACCGCGAAATCGCCCGC
Organism: Paracoccus sp. SCN 68-21; assembly: GCF_001724535.1. NCBI lineage: Bacteria > Pseudomonadati > Pseudomonadota > Alphaproteobacteria > Rhodobacterales > Paracoccaceae > Paracoccus > Paracoccus sp. SCN 68-21. The sequence continues at coordinate 30,456 of NZ_MEES01000027.1, forward strand.
CGCTGCGCCGTTTCCGAAGGGCTGGTCCGGTCATTGCGTGACCCTATCTGCGCACAAAACGCAGATAGCCCAACCCGAACCGTTGAGCGCAAGGGCACCGTCTATCAGCAGAACACCGCCAATATTGGGGCGGCGTCAAAACCCGATCAAGAACTGAGCGTCCAGCAAATTCAGGACAATCTGCCCGAACAAGAGCCGGATCAGGGTGCCGGGTCAAGAGCCGATCAAGAAGCCGCCCCCGCCGATCTGCCCGACGAACCCGACGACGAAATACCTGCCGATGTCGCCGCCTTCATGCGCAAGCACAACGGGCTGACCCGCGAAGCCCTTCTGCGCGACTACGCCGAATTCGCGGTTAAGGCCAAGGCTGATCTGGCAAAGGCCGCGACGGAAATCCAGCGGCTTAAAGACGCCTTGGCGAACCATAGTGGCGACAAGGATGACGCGATCCGGCGCATGCAGAAGGTCATCGACCACAAGGGCAGCGAAGTGTTCCGCGCCAATGAGAATTTCATGGCCGAGAAGAAGAAGAACTACGCCCTCAAGAAGCGGATCGAAGAGCTTGAGAAAATGGGGGTCGTGATCCCATGACTAGGGTCCGTTGACGTTCAGGATTCACACTTCGGCTGAGTTCTGATTCAAGGTTGCAAAGAGTGGAGAGCAACCTTGACCCGACGTGCCCTGACCGA
>NZ_MEES01000028.1:0-38402 GCF_001724535.1 Paracoccus sp. SCN 68-21
GACCGCGAAGATGACACTGCTCCCGGCAAACGATGTCCCATCGCCAAGAAAGACCTTGCAGAACGACATGCGATTAGATGACAGCCTCGGCGGAGAGCGGCCATCAATGGATCAGCACGACCGGGCGGCCCTGCCCCCAGTCCTTGACGTTAAGTTGTGTGCGATCCCTGGCGGTTATCATGGGCATCTGCTGTCCTCCTTCAGCCTTGGTGGCAGGAAAACGAGCCGGGGGCGGTGCGTTTCGCCCGCCCCCGGTCACGGAGCCGCTAGCGGACCTTGGCCCAGGTCTGACTGCTGCACAGCAACCCGCCCGCGATGCAGCCCGACAGGCTCATCCGGTCGCCCGAAACGGCGGCCTTGCCCGCATAGACGCGGTCGTTGGACGGGCGCCAGACGCGGCCCGCATAGTTGCCGCCGCCCTGAGGCGCCATGTCGATGACGATCTGGCGACCCAGATTGGGCGACTGGTATTCTGCCCCATCGCGGAAGGTGCGGGTGATGGTGCCGCAGAACGCGCCGCCGCAGGGGGCGACGGTGACATGGGCAAAGGCGCCCTCGTCGGGCTGGGTCTGCCAGACCCCCTCGATCGGGTCGGCAAACGCCGCCCCCGCCGCCAGCATCAGCCCGGCCGCCAGAATGAATGGACGCATGAAATCCTCCTCCTCAGGATGGCCTCAGAGTGCGCGCGCCGCCCCCGTCCGGGCAAGCATGACGTCAGGTCCGCCTCTTGCCGATCGGACCCGCCCCGTGGCAAAGGGGGCGCGACCCAACCCGCCGGAGCCTGCCGCCATGATCCTCTATCCCGCCATCGACCTGAAAGACGGCAATTGCGTGCGCCTGCTGCGCGGCGACATGGAGGCCGCGACCGTCTTCGGCACCGATCCGGCGGCCCAGGCCCGCGCCTTCCAGGATGCGGGCGCCGAATGGCTGCACCTGGTCGACCTGAACGGCGCCTTTGCGGGCAAGCCGGTGAATGCCGCCGCGGTCGAGGCGATCCTGGCCGCGACCTCGATCCCCACCCAGCTGGGCGGCGGCATCCGCGACATGGCCACCATCGAGGCCTGGCTGGACCGCGGCCTGTCCCGCGTCATCCTGGGCACCGTCGCGGTCGAGGACCCCGACCTGGTCCACCAAGCCGCCGCCGCCTTTCCGGGGCGCATCGCGGTGGGCATCGACGCGCGGGCGGGCCGCGTCGCCACCCGCGGTTGGGCGACCGAGACCGACATCGATGCCACCGACCTGGCGCGCCGCTTCCAGGACGCGGGCGTGGCCGCCATCATCTATACCGACATCGACCGCGACGGCGCGATGGGCGGCCCCAACATCGCCGCGACCGAGGCGCTGGCCCGCGCCGTCACCATCCCGGTCATCGCCTCGGGCGGCGTCTCCTCTCTGGCCGACCTGACGGCGCTGGCGCAGACCGGCGTCATCGCCGGGGCCATCTCGGGCCGCGCGCTCTATGACGGCGCCATCGACCTGAAGCAGGCGCTCCAAAGCCTCGCCTGACCCTTCTTCTTCACCGAAAATATCCCGGGGGGGCCGCGGCACGCGGCGGGGGGCAGCGCCCCCCCTCTGGCCCAAAGGCCCGCGCTGCGCTAGAACCGGCACCGAACCACATAAAGGCCCGCCCGATGCTCAAGACCCGGATCATCCCCTGCCTGGACGTGGCCGATGGCCGGGTCGTCAAGGGCGTGAATTTCGTCGATCTGCGCGATGCCGGCGACCCGGTCGAGGCCGCCCGCGCCTATGACGCCGCCGGCGCCGACGAGATCTGTTTCCTGGACATCCACGCCACGCATGAAAACCGCGGCACCATGTTCGATCTGGTGACCCGCACGGCGGAACAGTGCTTTGTGCCGCTGACGGTCGGCGGCGGCGTGCGCACGCATGAGGACGTGCGCGCCCTGCTGCTGGCGGGGGCCGACAAGGTCAGCTTCAATTCCGCCGCCGTGGCCGACCCGGACGTGGTCGCCGCCGCCGCCGACCGCTTCGGCAGCCAGTGCATCGTCGTGGCCATCGACGCCAAGACCGTGGCCGACGGCCGGTGGGAGATCTTCACCCATGGCGGCAGGAAGCCCACCGGCATCGACGCCGTCGAATTCGCCCGCCTGGTCGAGGCCAAGGGCGCGGGGGAAATCCTGCTGACCTCGATGGACCGGGACGGCACGCGGTCGGGCTTCAACCTGCCGCTGACGCGGGCCATCGCCGATGCAGTGAACGTGCCGGTCATCGCATCGGGCGGCGTCGGCACGCTGGACCATCTGGTCGAGGGCGTGACCGAGGGCCATGCCAGCGCCGTCCTGGCCGCCAGCATCTTCCATTTCGGCACCCACACCATCGCCGAGGCCAAGGCCCATATGGCGGCGGCCGGCATCCCCATGAGGCTGACATGACCCCGCTTCAGCGCCTCTCGGCCACGATCCAGTCCCGCAAGACCGCCGATCCGGACAGCAGCTGGACCGCGAAACTGCTGGCCAAGGGCCCCGAGAAATGCGCCGAGAAATTCGGCGAGGAGGCCATCGAGGCGATCATCGAGGCCGTCAAGGGCGACCGCGACCGGCTGACCTCGGAGGCCGCGGACGTGATGTTCCACCTGCTGGTCATGCTGGCCGCCCGCGACATCACCCTGGCCGATGTCGAGGCCGAGCTGGCGCGGCGCGACGGGGTCTCGGGGCTGACCGAAAAGGCCGCGCGCCCAAAGGGCTGATTTCAGGCGGCGGATGGCGCAATTCGCCACGCATCGCGCCCTGACCCTTCCCCTTGGGCAGGCACAAGGGCTATAAGCCCCGCAATCGCCGCGCCTGGACGCGGCCCGAACAGAACATGGCAGAGGATGGCATGAGCAACGATTCCCACCACGACAAGCATCACGAGGGCGATGTGGCCTTCATCCGCTCGCTGGCCGAGCTGCTCAATTCCAGCGAGCTGAACGAGATTCAGGTCAAGCGGGAATACGGCGAACATGACCGCCTGACGGTCAGCCTGACCAAGCAGGGCAAGCAGGTCGTCTATGCCCAGGCCGCAGCCGCCCCCGCCGCCGCAGCCCCCGCCCCGGCGGGAACCTCCGCTCCGGCGGCGGCACCCGCCGCAGCCAGCGCCGACCCGGCCACGCTGCCCGGTGCCGTGACCTCTCCGATGGTGGGCACGGCCTATCTGTCGGCCGAACCGGGCGCCGCGCCCTTCATCACCGTGGGCCAGACGGTGGCCGAGGGCGACACGCTGATGATCGTCGAAGCGATGAAGACGATGAACCACATCCCCGCCCCCCGCGCGGGCACGGTGCGCCGCATCCTGATCGACGACGGCACCCCGGTCGAGTTCGGCACGCCCCTGATGATCGTCGAGTGACGCGCATGTTCGACAAGATCCTCATCGCCAACCGGGGCGAGATCGCGCTGCGCGTGATCCGCGCCTGCCGCGAGATGGGCATCGCATCGGTCGCGGTCCATTCGACCGCCGATGCCGATGCGATGCATGTCCGCATGGCCGACGAATCGGTCTGCATCGGGCCGCCCTCCTCGGCGCAAAGCTATCTGTCGATGCCCGCGCTGATCTCGGCCTGCGAGATCACGGGCGCGCAGGCGATCCATCCGGGCTATGGCTTTCTGTCGGAAAATGCCGGCTTCGTGCAGATGCTGGAAGATCACGACATCACCTTCATCGGCCCGCGCGCGGAACATATCCGCATCATGGGCGACAAGATCACCGCCAAGGACACGATGAAGGCCCTGGGCGTCCCCTGCGTGCCCGGCAGCGAAGGCGGCGTGAACGACGTGGACGAGGCCAAGCAGGTCGCGGCCCAGATCGGCTATCCGGTCATCATCAAGGCCACGGCAGGCGGCGGCGGCCGCGGCATGAAGGTCGCCGAAAACGAGGCGGGCCTCGAGGTCGCCTTCCGCACCGCGCGGTCCGAGGCCAAGGCCGCCTTCGGCAATCCCGACGTCTATATCGAGAAATACCTGCAGCGCCCGCGCCATATCGAGATCCAGGTCTTTGGCGACGGCAAGGGCCGCGCCGTCCATCTGGGCGAGCGCGACTGTTCGCTGCAGCGCCGCCACCAGAAGGTGCTGGAGGAGGCCCCCGGCCCCGCCATCACCCAGGAACAGCGCGACCGCATCGGCAAGGTCTGCGCCGACGCGGTGGCCAAGATCGGCTATTCCGGCGCCGGCACGATCGAGTTCCTGTTCGAGGATGGCGAGTTCTACTTCATCGAGATGAACACCCGCCTGCAGGTGGAACATCCGGTGACCGAGGCCATCTTTGGCGTCGATCTGGTCCGCCAGCAGATCCGCGTCGCCGCAGGCCTGCCGATGGAGTTCCACCAGGAGGATCTGGTGATCAACGGCCATTCCATCGAGGTGCGGATCAACGCCGAAAAGGTGCCGGGCTTTTCGCCCTGCCCGGGCAAGATCACCCAGTATCACGCTCCGGGCGGTCTGGGCGTGCGGATGGATTCGGCGCTGTATCAGGGCTATTCGATCCCGCCCTATTACGACAGCCTGATCGGCAAGCTGATCGTGCACGGCCGCGACCGCGACGAGGCGCTGGCCCGCCTGTCGCGCGCCTTGGGCGAACTGATCGTGGATGGCGTCGACACGACCGTGCCGCTGTTCCGCGACTTGTTGGCCGAGCCGGACATCCAGTCGGGGAACTACTCGATCCACTGGCTGGAGCGCTGGCTGGCGCAGCACTACGCGTAAGGCCCGATGATCACGCCCGCGCAACTGCTGACCGGCTATGCGCGCGGCGTGTTTCCCATGGCCGAAAGCGCGGATGACGACCGCCTCTACTGGTTCGATCCCCCAATGCGGGGGATCATTCCGGTGGGCGGGGTCCATGCGGCGCGGTCGCTGCGCCGCGATCTGCGGCGGGGCGGCTGGTCGGCCCATCTGGACGGCGATTTCGACGCCGCCGTGGCCGCCTGCGCGGATCGCGACACGACCTGGATCAACGCGCCCCTGGCGGCACTCTATCGCCAGCTGCATGATGCCGGGCACGCCCACGCGATCGAGGTGCGCCGCGACGGGCTGTTCGCCGGCTGCATCTTCGGCATCACCATCGGCGGCGCATTTTTCGGCGAATCAATGATGTCCGCGCAAGAGAATGGGTCGCGGATGGCACTGCTCTGGACCTCCAGCCATCTGCAGCGCTGTGGCTTTGCCCTCTTCGACACACAATTCCTGACGCCGCATCTGGCCCGGATGGGAGGGGTCGAGATACCGCGCGCCGCCTATCGCAGCCGCCTGGCCGCCGCTCTGCGGCGTCAGGCCAACTTTCGCGCGCAACCCCTGCTGTCTGCGGCTGCCGTGACGTCGGGTCTCAGTCCTGGCAGCTCATGACCCAGACATCATAGCGCGCATCGTCCATCGCCGACAGCGCCGGCGAACTGGCGATCATCCACCCGCTGAAGACCGAGGCGTTCTGGCGTAGGTCGGTGATGGCCACCTGCGCAAAGGCATCCGAGCTGGGATCGCCCGAGGGATAGCGGCATTCCCCCAGCCTGATCTCCAACCGGCCATAGCGGACGGCCTCTCCGACCTGCAGCGGAAGGTCGGTGGTCCGCCCGGACACCTTGTCCAAGCCCCGCAGCATCGCCCCCGAAGCCCGCATGGTTTCCTGCGACAGGGCAGGCGTGGCGGCCAGCATCAGGCACATCGCCAGACGGATCACGGTGCGTCCCCTGCCGCTTGGCTGTCGACGAATTTCAGCATCAGCTGCAGAAGACTGACGGCGCCCTGGACATCCTCGATCTCATCGCCGGGGGCCAGGTTGTCGGGGCTGCCGCCCGGCTGCAGCTGGATATAGGCGCCGCCCAGCAGACCGTCCGACTGGATCAGCGCGGCGCTGTCGGTGGGCAGGACAATGTCCTGCGGGATGGTCAGGACGGCATCGGCCAGATACGTCTGGGGATTGAGGCGGATCTCGCTGACGCGACCGATGCGCACACCGGCCAGACGCACTTCGGTGCCGACCGCGACTCCATCGACATCGGGAAAGGACGCGGTGACCTGATAGCCCGACGCACGCGGCCACCGATCCTGCGCGGCCCATGCCAGGAAGCCTGCGGCGACCAGCAGCACGACGCCGCCCGCGATCAGTTCCGCCGTCGCCTCGGTGCGCGGGGCTGTGCCGTGCGCCATCTTATTCCGGGCGCCACGCGTCATAGTCGCTGCGCACCGCAGGCTGCACCCGATAAAGCGAGCCCGCAGGCACATAGGCGCCCGGCGTGCCGGTCAGGTTCGGCTGATGGGGCTGCTCCCACTCCCGGTGCGGCACGGCCAGTTCGGTCGGAGCCTCGTTCCAGGTGTGGTGCAACCAGCCATGCCATTCCGGGCTGATCTGGCTGGCCTCGGCTTCGGCCTTGTAGATCACCCAACGCCGCTTGCCGTCGGCCGTCTTGTAGAAGATGTTGCCGACCGCATCCTCGCCGACCTTCACGCCATTGCGCCAGGTCCAGAACTGGGTGTTGAGCGTCTGGCTGTTCCACCAGGTCAGAAAGCGCAGCAGGAACGACATGGTTGGCACCCTCGAGCAATCGGATTTCCATGGGATATGCCCCAGAACCCGCGCAAGGTCCAGCCTTGCGCGGACCGTCGAAGCTTATCCGGCCGAGGCCGTTTCCTTCTTGGGATCGACATGGATCAGCAGCGGCTTGGCCGAGGGGTTCTCGACGGCCTCGTCGTTGACGACCACCTCCTGCACGCTGTCCAGACCGGGCAGTTCGAACATGGTGTCCAGCAGGATCTCCTCCATGATCGACCGCAGGCCGCGGGCACCGGTCTTGCGCTTGATGGCGCGCTTGGCGATCGCGGTCAGCGCGTCCTCGGTGAAGGTCAGCTGCACCCCCTCGAGGTCGAACAGGCGCTGATACTGCTTGACCAGGGCGTTCTTGGGCTTGGTTAGGATGATGATCAGCGCTTCCTCGTCCAGGTCGGTCAGGGTCGCGATGACCGGCAGGCGGCCGACGAATTCCGGGATCAGGCCGAATTTCAGCAGGTCTTCCGGCTCCAACTCCTTGAACAGCTCACCCACGCCTTGGTCGCCCGCCTCCTTGACGGAGGCTCCAAAGCCCATCGCGGTGCCCTTGTTGCGCTGCGCGATGATGCGGTCCAGGCCCGCAAAGGCGCCGCCACAGATGAACAGGATGTTCGTGGTGTCGACCTGCAGGAACTCCTGCTGGGGATGCTTGCGGCCGCCCTGCGGGGGAACCGAAGCCACGGTCCCCTCCATGATCTTGAGCAGGGCCTGCTGCACGCCCTCGCCCGACACGTCGCGGGTGATCGAGGGGTTGTCGGACTTGCGCGTGATCTTGTCGACCTCGTCGATATAAACGATGCCGCGCTGCGCGCGCTCGACGTTGTATTCCGACGACTGCAGCAGCTTGAGGATGATGTTCTCCACATCCTCGCCGACATAGCCCGCCTCGGTCAGCGTGGTCGCATCTGCCATCGTGAAGGGCACGTCCAGGATCCGCGCCAGGGTCTGGGCCAGCAGCGTCTTGCCGCAGCCGGTCGGGCCGATCAGCAGGATGTTCGACTTGGCCAGCTCGATGTCGGTCTTGGAACCGTGGTTCAGACGCTTGTAGTGGTTGTGGACCGCCACGGACAGCACACGCTTGGCATGTTCCTGACCGATCACGTAATCGTCCAGCACGCCGCAGATTTCGCGCGGAGTGGGCACACCGTCGCCGGATTTCAGGCCGCTGGTCTTGGTCTCCTCGCGGATGATGTCCATGCACAGCTCGACGCATTCATCGCAGATGAACACGGTCGGTCCCGCGATCAGCTTGCGGACCTCGTGCTGGCTCTTGCCGCAGAAGCTGCAATAGAGCGTGTTCTTGCTGTCGCCGCCGGACTGGTTCGCCATCGTCCATTTCCTAAACTACCGCCACGCAAGGCCGCGTCGCGGGCGACGGCGGGGCTGTCCCGCACGCCGCATCTTCGGTTCCCCTGCGCCGGATCGGCCGCCGCAGGTCATTCGCACCATGTTACGGGCCAGCCCGGCCCGTCACAATCCCCCGGAGGCCTATTTCTTCTCCGGCACGGCCTTGCCGCGCGGGGCCAGAACCTCGTCGATCAGGCCCCACTCCTTGGCATCCTCGGCGGTCATGAAGCGGTCACGCTCCAGCGCCTCCTCGACCTCGGACAGCGACTTGCCGGTGTGGTGGACATAGATCTCGTTCAGGCGCCGCTTGAGCTTCTCGGTCTCGCGCGCATGGATCAGGATGTCGGTGGCCTGGCCCTGATACCCGCCCGAGGGCTGGTGCACCATCACGCGGCTGTTGGGCAGCGAATAGCGCAGGCCGGGTTCGCCCGCGGCCAGCAGCAGCGAGCCCATCGAGGCCGCCTGCCCCACCACCAGCGTCGAGACCCGCGGCTTTATGTACTGCATCGTGTCATAGATCGACAGGCCGGAGGTCACGACACCGCCGGGGCTGTTGATATACATGCTGATATCCTTGGACGGGTTCTCCGCCTCCAGGAACAGCAGCTGCGCGCAGATCAGCGTGGACATGCCGTCATGGACCGGTCCCGAAACGAAGATGATCCGTTCCTTGAGCAGCCGCGAGAAGATGTCATAGGCCCGTTCCCCGCGAGAGGTCTGTTCGACCACCATGGGAACAAGGGTGTTCATGTAGAATTCTGCCGGATCGCTCATCGTCTGTCCTTGCCGTTACGTCCCTGTCCCCGCGATTCGTCCGGGCCTGAATCCCTGTCTTAGCCGCGAAAGGTTGACAGAGTCTTAGTAACGGGCAAGGACAGCCGCAAGGGATGGAACGAAAATCGACCCGCGCGCCCCCTCGCGCGACCGGACAGGAGGCAGCGATGAAGCTGATCGTGGGCTTGGGCAATCCCGGCGCAAAATATGCGTCCAATCGTCACAACATTGGCTTCATGGCGCTGGACCGGATCGCCGCCGACCACGGATTCGGCCCCTGGCGGACGCGGTTTCAGGGGCAGACGGCGGAGGGGCAGCTGGGGGCGACGCGCGTCGCCCTGCTCAAGCCGCAGACATTCATGAACCTGTCGGGGCAGTCCGTGGGCGAGGCGATGCGCTATCTGAAGCTGACCCCCCAGGACGTGATCGTGCTGCATGACGAGCTGGACCTGGCCCCCGGCAAGGCCCGCGTCAAGCAGGGCGGCGGGCATGCGGGACATAACGGGTTGCGTTCGATGCACCAGCATATCGGGGCGGAATACGGGCGCGTCAGGCTGGGCATCGGGCATCCCGGCCACAAGGATCGCGTGGCGGGATACGTGCTGTCGGATTTCGCCAAGGCCGAACAGGACTGGCTGGACGACCTGCTGCGCGGCATCTCGGACGGGGCGGTGGCGCTGGCGGCGGGCGCGCAACAGCGGCAGCGAGGCGCCCAAGCCCAAGCCCGCCCCGAAACCTGCCGCGCCGACGCCCGAACCCGCCGCCCGCCCCGACACGCTGGCCGACCGGCTGCGCGCCCTGACCGACCGCTTTCGGTGAGCGCGGTGACCCAAGCCTTCGCCCGTCAGGCGCAGGCCTGCGCGGCGTTAGGCTCTCCGCTGACGGCGGCACTGTGCCGCATGCTGCCCGAGGCGTTGGATGGCCCGGTGGGCGCCCGCGTCCGCGACTGGCCGGGCGATCCGTCGAACCGGGCGGATTCGCTGCCCTTGCGGCTGTGCGGGGCGCTGCATGCGCTGGTGCTGACCGATGCCGCGCCCGCGCTGGCGGCGGCCTATCGGGCGCGTCACGTCATGCCCGCGCTGCTGCGCGCGACCCTGCTGCAGCATGCCGACACGGTGCTGGACTGGCTGGAAAGCCCGCCCCAGACCAACGAAGTCGCCCGCGCGGCCGCCCTGATCGGCGCGGCGCGCCACCTGGCGGCCCTGTCACCCCGGCCCCTGCGGCTGCTGGAGCTGGGCGCCTCGGCCGGGCTGAACCTCAACTTCGACCGCTTTCACCTGGGGGCGGGGCCGGGCGGCGTGGTGCTGACGCCGGAATGGTCCGGTCCCGTGCCGCAATCCGCCTTTGTGGTGGCCAGCCGGCGGGGCGTCGATCTGAACCCGCTGGACCCCGATCGCGACGGGCTGCGGCTGATGGCCTATTGCTGCGCCGATCAGGACGACCGCCTGGCGCGGCTGAGCGCCGCGCTGGATCTGGCGCGGCGGCATCCGGTGCCGGTCGACCAGGGCGATGCGGGGCAATGGCTGGCGGACCGGCTGGCCGCGCCCGCGCCGGGGCGGCTGACGCTGGTCTATCATACCATCGTCGCCCAGTATTTCCCGCCCGCCACCCGGACCGCCTGCGCCGAGGCGCTGGCGCATGCGGGCAGCACTGCCACCCCCGACGCGCCGCTGGCCCATCTGCGGATGGAGGCCGATGGCGGGCCGGACGCGGCACTGGACCTGACCCTGTGGGACGGGACGCGGCGCGACTGGTCGCTTGGGCGCGCGGATTTCCACGGCAGGCACATCCTGTGGCAGCCGCGCCCGATGTGACCGCCTGCCCCCTTTCCTTGGCGGCCCCCCGCGCCTAACCTGTCCCAAAGAGGAGACCGGCATGGAGCCTTCGATCAACGTCCTGGGTGGCGCGCTGCAGCCCTGCTCGACCGCACCGGTCACCGGGTTCTATCGCAACGGCTGCTGCGATACCGGCCCCGAGGATCGCGGCAGCCACACGGTCTGCGTGATCCTGACCGACGAATTCCTGGCCATGTCGCGCTATCTGGGCAATGACCTGACCACGCCGCGCCCGGAATGGGGCTTTCCGGGGCTGAAGGCGGGCGACCGCTGGTGCCTCTGCGCCAGCCGCTTTCTGCAGGCCGCGCAGGAATTCGCGGCCCCGGTCGTGGTGCTGGAATCGACCCATCGGCGGGCGCTGGACATCGTGCCGCTGGACCTGCTGCGCCGCCATGCGCAAAGCGATGCGCAATAGGGCGCTGCTGATCGCGGCCCTGCTGATGGGCGCGGCACCGGCTGCGGCCCTGGGGCCGTCGCTGGACGCGGTGATCCGCGCCGATGACGTGGCACGGCTGGCGCAGCTGGACCCGATCGCGGGCCGCACCCTGCGCGACGCGCTGGCCCAGGGGTCCGCGGATGATCGCGCCGTGCTGGTGGCGGGCCTGTCGGGCGCGGCCCTGTCCGACGATCAGGCGGCGGCGATCCTGCCCGGCGATTGGTCGTGTCGGATGCTCAAGCTGGGCGGGGGGCTGGCGCTGGTGGTCTATCAGCCGTTCCAGTGCCGCATCGACGCCGATGGCAGCCTGGTCAAGCTGACCGGATCACAGCGCATGACCGGCCGGATCGGGCCGGTGGGGTGCCGTCTGACCTATCTGGGCACGGGCCATGTCGCGGGGGACACGCCCCTGCCCTATGAGGCGCTGCCGCCCCAGACCGACCCCGCGGCCAGCCCGCAGCTGGTCCCCGAGGCAGGCCTGGTCGAGGTCACGGGCCGCAACGCCGCCCGCATCCTGATGCCCGCCCCGGTCCTGGAATCGGACCTGAACATCCTGCTGCTGAGCCGCTGATCAGGTCTTGATGTCGAACCCCAGATGCTTGGCGACGGTAAAGATGTCCTTGTCGCCGCGTCCGCACATGTTCATCACGATAATATGGTCGGCAGGCAGGTCGGGCGCGATCTTGATGACATGGGCCAGGGCGTGGGCGGGCTCCAGCGCGGGAATGATCCCCTCCAGCGCGCAGCACAGCTGGAACGCGCCAAGCGCCTCATCGTCGGTGATGCTGACATATTCGGCGCGGCCCATATCCTTCAGCCAGGCATGTTCGGGGCCGATGCCCGGATAATCCAGGCCCGCGCTGATCGAATGGCCCTCCAGGATCTGGCCGTCATCGTCCTGCAGCAGATAGGTGCGGTTGCCGTGCAGCACGCCTGCGCGCCCGCCCGACAGGCTGGCGCAATGCTGCATGCGGTCATCCACACCCTTGCCCCCGGCCTCGACGCCGATGATGCGGACCTCCTTGTCGTCCAGGAAGGGATAGAACAGCCCCATCGCGTTCGACCCGCCGCCGATGGCCGCGATGATGGTGTCGGGCAGGCGGCCTTCGCGCGGCATGATCTGTTCGCGGACCTCCTTGCCGATGATCGACTGGAAATCGCGCACCATCGCCGGATAGGGATGCGGCCCCGCCACCGTGCCGATGCAATAGAAGGTGTCGCGCACATTGGTCACCCAATCGCGCAGCGCGTCGTTCATCGCGTCCTTCAGCGTGCCGCGACCGCTGGTCACGGGCACAACCTCTGCGCCCAGCAGGCGCATGCGGAACACGTTGGGCGCCTGGCGTTCGACGTCATGCGCGCCCATATAGACCACGCATTTCAGCCCGAACCGCGCGCAGACGGTGGCGGTGGCCACGCCGTGCTGGCCCGCGCCGGTTTCGGCGATGATACGGGTCTTGCCCATGCGGATCGCCAGCAGGATCTGGCCCAGCACGTTGTTGATCTTGTGCGCGCCGGTATGGTTCAGCTCGTCGCGCTTCATATAGACCTTGGCGCCGCCCAGATGCTCGGTCATGCGCTCCGCGAAATAGAGCGGGCTGGGGCGGCCCACGTAATGGGTCCACAGATCGTTCATCTGGTCCCAGAAGGCCGGGTCGGTCTTGGCGCGTTCGTATTCGGCCTCCAGCTCCAGGATCAGCGGCATCAGCGTCTCGCTGACGAACCGCCCGCCATAGATGCCGAAACGGCCCTGCTCGTCGGGACCGGTGGTAAAGCTGTTCAGCAGATCGTCGGCCATGGGATGCGCCTTTGGGTCAGGATGGGATGCGGGCCACGGATCGGCCCCTTGGCACCGTTCTAGCCCCGTTCTGCGGCGGATTGAAGCCCGCGCGGACCTTCCTTGCAGGGTCGGCCTGCGACATATGTTTGCGCGACGGCCCGGTCGTCGCCCATGATCTGCAGGATGAACAGCTCCTCGGCCAGGGTTTCGGCGCGTTCCGCACGCAGGGCCATGGCGGGGGTGGCACGCGGGTCCAGCACCACCAGATCGGCGGCGCTGCCGGGCGCCAGGGTGCCGATCTCGGCCTCAAGGCCCAGGGTCAGGGCGTTACCGCGCGTAGCCCAGTGGAACGCCGTCAGGGGGTGCATCTTCTGGCCCTGCAGCTGCAGGATCTTGTAGCCCTCGGCCAGGGTGGTCAGCATCGACCAGCTGGTGCCGCCGCCCACATCGGTCGCGATACCGCTGGTGATGCCCCGCCCGCGCAGCCCCTGCGCATCGAACAGCCCCGACCCCAGGAACAGGTTCGAGGTCGGGCAGAAGACCGGGCGGCTGTCGGTTTCGGCAATGCGGTCGATCTCTCGCGGCCCCAGATGGATCGAATGGCCCAACAGCGTACGCGGCCCCAGCAGACCATAGTGATCATAGATATCCAGATAATCCCGTGCCTTGGGATAGAGATTTAAGGTAAAGTCGATCTCGTCCCGGTTCTCGGACAGGTGCGTCTGCAGATGCAGGCCGGGGTTCTCGCGGACCAGCGCGCCTGCCATCTCCATCTGTTCCGGGCTGGAGGTGATCGCGAAACGCGGGGTGATCGCATAAAGCTGGCGGCCCCTGCCATGCCATGCCGCGATCAGCGCCGCGCTGTCATCATAGGACGATTGCGGCGTGTCCTGCACCGCGGGAATGGCGTTGCGGTCCATCATCACCTTGCCCGCGACCATGGCCATGTCGCGCGCATGCGCGGCGCTGAACAGCGCCTCCGCGCTGGCCTTGTGGCTGGAGCAGAAGGCCACCGCTGTCGTCGTGCCATGCGCGGTCAGCTGGTCCAGGAACAGGCCCGCCATGCGCGCGGCGTGGTCGGGGTCGGCGAATTGCGCCTCGGCCGGAAAGGTATAGGTGTTCAGCCAGTCCAGCAGCTGCGCGCCCCAGCTGGCGATGACCTGCAGCTGCGGAAAATGGAGATGCGGGTCGATGAAGCCCGGCAGGATCAGATGCGGGCGGTGGTCGATCTCGGCCAGCCCCTCGCGGGCCAGATCGGCATGATCGCCCAGGGCGACGATGCGGCCATCCTCGACCAGGATCGCGCCGTTCTCCCAATAACGGTGGTTATCGTCCGTATCCTGGGGATCGGCGTGGAAATCGAGGACGCGGCCCCGGATCAGCTGTTGCATGCGGTCTTCTTTGTCTGGGTCGCGGTCAGGCACGCCATCAGTTCGGCGGCGGTGAAGGCGGCGATGATCTCGGGGCGCTTGTCGCGGCTGAAGCCCGCGCCGATGGGACAGGTCAGGGGCGCGGGGTCGATCCCCCGGTCGCGGGCGAAACGGCCGAACTGGGCGCGCTTGGTCGCGCTGCCGATCATGCCGACATAGGACAGGTCCGTGCGGGCCAACGCCTCGGCGGCCAGCAGGAAATCCAGCGCGTGGTCGTGGGTCAGGATGATGACGGCGCTGCCGGGACGCGCGGCGCGGATCTGCACCTCGGGCAGCGGCGTCAGCAGGGTCGGGCCGGTGGCGCGGGCCAACTCATCGGCGCGACTGTCGATCAGCAAGGTATTGACCGGCAGGTGCTGCATCAGCGCCGACAGCGCGCGGCCCACATGGCCTGCGCCAAAGATCAGCACGTCGGGGCGATCCTCGGGCGTCGCCGCCTGCCGGTCCAGCGCCAGCACGACGCGCCCGCCACAGCACTGCCCGATCTCGGGGCCCAGGGGGATGTCCATGCGCGCCGCGGCCTCGCCGCGCGCCAGCATCTGCCGAGCGCGGTCGATGGCCATGTATTCCAGCTGGCCGCCGCCGATGGTGCCCTGCGTGGCGTGGGCGGTCACGATCATCTCGGCCCCCGCCTCGCGCGGGGTGGACCCCCGCGCGGATATGATCCGGACGCGGATCATCCGCGCAGCCGCTCCACCGCCATCAGCACGCGTTCGGGCGTGGCGGGGGCGTCCAGACGCGCGGGTTCGCGATAGCCCGCGATGGATGCCACGGCCATGTTGATCGCCTCGAACACGCTGATGCCCAGGACGAAGGGCGGCTCTCCGACGGCCTTGGAGCGCTTGATGGTGCGCTCGGTCGCCTCGGACCAGTCGGCCAGCGCCACGTTGAAGATGCGCGGCCGATCCGACGCCAGCGGCACCTTGTAGGTCGAGGGCGCATGCGTCCGCAGCCGGCCCTTGTCGTCCCACCACAGCTCCTCGGTGGTCAGCCAGCCCGCACCCTGCACAAAGGCCCCCTCGACCTGGCCCCGGTCCAGCGCGGGGTTCAGGCTGCGGCCCACGTCATGCAGGATGTCCGTGCGGTCGATGACATATTCGCCGGTCAGCGTGTCCACCGACACCTCGGACACCGCCGCCCCATAGGCGAAGTAATAGAACGGCCGCCCCTGCCCCGTGGTCCGGTCCCAATGGATCTTGGGCGTCTTGTAGAACCCCGCCGCCGACAGCTGGATGCGCGCCATATAGGCCGCGCGGATCACCTGGTTGAAGGCGATCATCTCATCGCCCGCCCGCACATGGCCGGGCACGAAGGCCACCTGATCCTCGGCGACCTTCCAGTGGTCCGCCACGAACGCCACCAGCCGCGCCTTTATCTGATTGGCCGCGTCCAGCGCCGCCATGCCGTTCAGGTCGGTCCCCGACGACGCCGCCGTGGCCGAGGTGTTCGGCACCTTCTCGGTCGTCGTCTTGGTGATCTTGATGCGGCTGATGTCGCATTGGAACGCCTCGGCCACGACCTGGGCCACCTTGGTGTTCAAGCCCTGCCCCATCTCGGTCCCGCCATGGTTCAGGTGGATCGAGCCGTCGGAGTAGACATGGATCAGCGCCCCCGCCTGGTTGAACCAGGTCGCGGTGAAGCTGATGCCGAACTTCACGGGCGTCAGCGCGATGCCCTTGCGGATCACACCGCCCTGCGCGTTCCAGTCCAGCACCGCCTGCCTGCGCGCCTGATAGTCGCTGGTCTGCTCCAGCTCCTCGATCAGGCGCGGCAGGATCTGGTCCTGCACCTCCTGGTGATAGGGGGTCAGCTGGCCGTTCTGATACAGGTTGCGCTTGCGCACCTCCAGCGGGTCCAGGCCCAGGGCATAGCCGATCTCCTCGACCATGCGTTCGGCCATGATCGCGCCCTGCGGCCCGCCAAAGCCGCGGAATGCGGTGTTGCTGACCGTGTTCGTGCGCATCGGATGCGACGACACCCGCACATCGGGATAGAAATAGGCGTTGTCGGCGTGAAACAGCGCCCGGTCCGTGACGGGGCCGCTAAGGTCCGCCGAAAACCCGCAGCGGGCATAGAGATCGCCCTCCACCGCCCGGATGCGGCCCTCATCGTCAAAGCCCACCGCATAGTCGATCACGAAGTCATGCCGCTTGCCGGTCGCGGTCATGTCGTCGTCGCGGTCGGGGCGGATCTTGACCGCGCGGTGCCAGCGCTTCGCGGCCACGGCGGCGACGCAGGCGAACAGGTTCATCTGCGTCTCTTTCCCGCCGAACCCCCCGCCCATGCGGCGCACGTTGACCACGACCGCATTGCTGGGCACGCCCAGGACATGGGCGACCATGTGCTGCACCTCGGACGGGTGCTGGGTCGAGACATGCAGCGCGACCTCGTCATCCTCGCCCGGGATGGCCAGGGCGATCTGGCCCTCCAGATAAAAGTGATCCTGCCCGCCCACGGCAAAGCGCCCGGTGATCCGGCGCGGCGCGTCCGCCATGGCCGCCGCCGCATCGCCGCGCTTCAGCGTCAGCGGGTCGGTCACATAGCCCATCCCCGCATCCCGCGCAGCGATCGGGTCCAGCGCATGGGGCAGCCCGTCGTAGTCGATCCGCGCCTTGTGTGCCGCGCGCCGCGCCTGATCGCGCGTCTCGGCGATGACAGCAAAGACCGGCTGGCCCCAGAAATGCACCACCCCTTCGGCAAAGATCGGGTCGTCGTTCTTGCCATTGGGCGAGACGTCATTGACGCCCGGCAGGTCGGCTGCGGTCAGTACGCCCAGCACGCCGGGCTGGGCCAGCGTATCGGTGAAATCCACCCCAGTGATGCGACCATGCGCGCAGGTGGACAGGCCCAGATAGGCGTGGATCGTACCGGTGGGTTCCACCAGATCGTCGGTGTAATCAGCGCGGCCGGTGACATGCTTGATGGCGCTGTCGTGGATGGTGTCCTGATGCGCCTGGCCGGTGATGGGTGCGGTGTCGTCCTTCATGGCTCAGACCCCTTCGCTCTGGCGCAGCCGCACGGGCAGGCCGGGTTCGGATTGCTCCAGCCAGAAGCGCCGGATCAGGTTGCGCGCGACGGTGGCGCGATATTCGGCGCTGGCGCGCATGTCGGTCATCGGCTGGAAGTCGCCCGCGATGGCGCGGGCGGCGGCATCGAATGCGGCCTCCGTGAAGGGCTGACCCGTCAGCGCCGCCTCGGCCGCGCGGGCGCGTTTGGGCGTGCCCGCCATGCCGCCAAAGGCCAGCCGCGCGCCGGTGATCACGCCGTCCGCCACATCGACGCGGATGCCCACCGCGACCGAGGTGATGTCGCTGTCGCGCCGCTTGCTGATCTTGTAGGCGGCGATGCGCGCCTGGCGGTGGATGGGGATCAGGATCGCCTCGACGAACTCACCGGGCTGGCGGTCCTGCTTGCCGTAATCGATGAAGAACGCCTCCAGCGGCATCTCGCGACGCTGATCACCCCGGCGCAGCACGATCCGCGCATCCAACGCGATCAGCAGCGGTGGCGTGTCGCCAATGGGCGAGCCGTTGGCGATGTTCGCGCCGATGGTGCCAGCGTTCCTGACCTGCCAGCCGCCGATGCGCGACCAGTATTCGGCGGCCTGCGGGATGTGGCGCGCGATTACCGGCGCGGCCTCGGAATAGGTGACGCCCGCGCCAAGGCGGATCAGGTCACCCTCGACCGTGATTTCCTTCATCAGATGGCCGATGAAGATGGCGGGGCTGATGTCGCGCATGAATTTCGTGACCCACAGGCCGACATCGGTGGCCCCGGCGACCAGCGTGGCGCCGGGCTCCTCCAGCAGGGCCGCGGCCAGGTCGTCGGTATCGGCGGGGACCAGTGCCCGGTCCGCGCCGCGCGCAAGCGAAACCCTGGCGCCACGCATCCCGGCCAGGCGCGCGGCCACCGCTTCGCGTTCGCGGGCCAGCGCGTCCTGAGCCTGCCCTCCGGCAGCGCCCGCCGCCAGCGCGGCCCGGATGATGGGCGCATAGCCGGTGCAGCGGCAGATGTTGCCCTGCAACGCGGTCTCGATCTCGGCCGCGCCCGCATCGGGGTTGGTCATCCACAGCCCGTACAGCGCCATGACGATGCCCGGCGTGCAGAACCCGCACTGGCTGCCGTGATGCGCGACCATCGCCGCCTGGATCGGGTGCAGCCCGCCGTCCGGACCGCGCAGATGCTCGACGGTCACGATATGGGTCGCGTGGCACGACGCCATCAGCCGGATGCAGGCGTTGATCGGCTCATAGACCAGGCCATCGGGCGTCAGGCGGCCCGACAGCACGGTGCAGGCGCCGCAATCGCCCTCGGCGCAGCCTTCCTTGGTGCCGGTCATGCGGCGCGTCAGGCGCAGGTGGTCCAGCAGCGTGTCGGAGGCGCCGACCTCGGTCAGTGCCACCTCGGTGTCGTTGAGCAGAAAACGCAGCTGGGTCATGGGGGTCTTTCCTTGCATGGTCCGATGCTAGGCCCGAACGTGTGGACGCGAAATCGCCCGTGGCATAGAAGACTTTACACGAAACGTTGAAAGCGGGCCAATCTCATGTCCTATCTGGAAAGCCTGCGGGTCTTTGTGCGGGTGGTCGAGCTGGGCTCGATCACCGCCGGAGGCAGGGATCTGCGGCTTTCTCCGGCAGTTGCCTCCAATCGCATCAAGGATCTTGAAAATCGGTTCGGGCTGCGGCTGCTGAACCGCACCACGCGCAAGCTGACGCCGACCGAGATCGGGCGCGCCTTCTATGACCACGCGCGGCGCGTGATCGACACGCTGGACGAGGCCGAGGCGCTGGTCAGCAGCTTTTCGGGCAAGCCGCAGGGCGTGATCCGGCTGACCGCGCCCCTGGGGCTGGGGCGGCGGCTGATCGCGCCGCTGATCCCGGGCTTCTGCGCCGACAATCCGGGCATCGAGATCCGCCTGCGCCTGTCGGACCGCAACGTCAACATCGTCGAGGATGCGATCGACCTGGCCTTCTTTCTGGGCGAGCCTGCGGATTCGGCGCTGAAATGGCGCAAGATCGCCGATTGTCCACGCGTGCTGGTCGCAGCACCCGCCTATCTGGCGCGCGAGGGGGTGCCGGGGGTGCCGGACGATCTGGCCGGGCACAACTGCCTGCTGCTGCGCTATCCGCGCAGCCCGGAATATTACTGGGTGCTGCAGACCGACGAGGGGCCGCGCAAGATGATGGTGCAGGGGCGGTTCGACACCGATGACGGCGACGTGCTGCGCGATTGGGCGCTGGCGGGGCATGGCATCGCGAACCGGCCGCTTTATGAGGTGGCCGAGGATATCGCGGCGGGGCGGCTGGTCGAGGTGTTGCCGGATCACCGCCCCCTGCCTGCGCAATTCGGCTGTCTGACGCCGCATCGGCGGTTGCAGGACCCTAAGGTGCGGATGTTCGCCGATCACGCAGTGCGGGAATTGCGCCCGCTGTTCTGAACCGAGGGGCTTGGGTCCTTGCCGGGGGCGCAGCGTGGCGCCCCGGCCCCCCATCGAGGGGGACCGGGGCGCCCGGGGCCTGCAGGCCCCGTGGCGCGCCTCAGCTGAAGGCGTACCTGAGCGCCGGGAAGCGCGACAGAACCAGCCAGTCCAGCGCCAGAACCGCGGCAAAGGTGATGCCCGCCATCGGGAAGGCGATGCCGATGACCAGGCCGGTGATGATCGCGCCCTTCCACAGGGGCATGTCGCGCGGCATCGGTGGCGCCACCAGCCGCGACTGTCCTGCAGGGCGACGTTTCCACCACAGCACGATGGCAGAGACGCAGAGGAAGATCACCGCCAGGCAGAAGGCGGTGTTGGCCAGCACGCTCCACAGGCCCAGGGTGCCCATGTGCAGCGCGATGCCGACGGCCATTGCCTTGCCGGCGATGCTGTAATCGGCATAGCCGACATCGGCCAGAATGCGGCCCGTATGCTGGTCCACATGCACGGTGCGGTCATCGGTGGGGTTCAGGCTGTCGGTGCTCATGCTGTCGCGGGTGAGGGTCCAGACGCCCGTCTCTCCGCGCGGCAGGTTGAGCTGATAGCGGCCGTCGAACCCGATCCGGCGGGCCAGCGCATCAACCGTGTCGATGGTCACGCGGGTGCCGGGGGCCACACCGGGCGTGCCCGCCTGGCTGCCCGAGGCGGGCATGGGGGTCTGCTCCAGCGCCCAGGGGACCTCCTTGGGGCCGGTGTTCATGCTGGCATGGGTCATGTCGGACAGCGGCACCGCGTCCCATTTCTCCGCCGGAAAGGTCGACCAGGCTTGCACCATCCGACCGCCCCAGACCCCCGCCCAGGACAGGCCCGAGATCAGGAAGAACAGCAGCACGACCGAGATCCAGACCCCGGTCACCCGATGCAGCGATTTCCACAGCGCCCGCCCCCGCGCGGCCAGATTCGGGACCAGCGCCGCGCGCAGCCCCTGCCCGCGCGGCCACCACAGATAAAGGCCCGTGGCCAGCAGCATGATGCCAAGCGAGGCCGCGATCTCGATCATGCGGTCGCCCGCGACGCCCAGAAGCAGGCTGCCATGGACGACGTCGGCCCAGTCATACCAGCCGCTGCGGCGCGGGAAATCGGTGATGACCTCGGCGCGGTAGGGATCGACGACGACAGTGCGCGGGCCCTCCGCCCCGTCGATGCGAAAGATCGCGGCCAGATCGGGGGCGCGGGGCGCGATGTATTGCACGGGCTGGCCGCCCGGAACGGCGGTGATCGCCACGGCGGCCTGCAGCGTCAGGCTGGCCGGTTCGCCCCGGGGCAGGACGGGGATGCGTTCGCCGTCGCGGCCCTCCAGATGGGCGATCCACAGCATCATCATGCCGGTCACGGCCAGGATCAGAAAGAACGGGATGACGAACAATCCGGCATAGAAATGCCAGCGCCAGGCGGCGCGATAGAGCTTGGCGGCGCGGCCGGGATCGGCGGCCTCCGCCGAGGCGGTGTCGGTGGTGGTCATGGGGATATCCTTGGCGCAGCCGTCACGGGACGGCCTGCGGGCTTGCGACGAACGGTTCGGGAACGGTCTGTCAGGCCAGGAGCGGCGCGCGGGCATGGCCCGTGCCGGGCGCCTCGGCCGCGCGCCACAGATCGCGGCCTGCGGGGCGCGGGGGCTGACCGGTCAGCCGCAGCCACAGGGGCTGCGCCAGGGGTGCCGTGCCATCGGACGGTGCGACCAGCAGGCAGGGCGCGTCATGACCCTGCACCGGCGCGGGCCGGTCATCGGGGGACAGCGTGATCGTCTGCATCCCGTGACCGGTGCAGATCACCACCACGCGGTCATCGACCAGCCCAAGCTGCGCCAGCGCCGCCGAGGATTTCGGCAGCACCACGCCAAGGATCACCCCCAGCAGCAGGAACAGGCGCAAAGCGGTCAGCATCGCCCGCCTGTTAGCGCGCGCCGCAGCGCCTGTCAGCAGAAATCACAGCCCCGCGACGCCCAAGGGGCCGACCTGGCGGAACCAGCGCAGGATGGCGTCACGTTCGGCATCCTCCATGCCGGTGATGTTGGCGGGCGGCATCGCGTCGGTCAGCCCGGCCTGCAGATAGACCTGATGCGCGGCGCGGGCGATGTCGGCGGGCGTCTCCAGCAGGACGCCCTTGGGGGCCACGCGGATGCCGTCCCAGACCGGCTCTCGGGCATGGCACATGGAGCAGCGGCCGATCACGGCCTGGCTGGCCTCCTCGAACCCCGGCGCTTGGGCAAAGCGCGCCTCGACCGGAGTCAGGGGGCGGGCCATCGATTCCTCATAGCTGTCCTGGTTCACGCCCAGGGCCGACAGCCACATGACCCCGATGAACAGCATCACGGTGACGGCCCAGGTCCACCACCGATACCCCTTGCGGGCATGCATGGTGTTGAAGAAATGCCGGATCGTCACCCCCATCAGAAAGATCAGCGCCGCGATCAGCCAGTTGTACTGGCTGGCAAAGGCCAACGGATAGTGGTTCGACAGCATCAGGAAGATGACCGGCAGCGTCAGATAGTTGTTATGGGTCGAGCGCAGCTTGGCGATCTTGCCGTATTTCGGATCGGGCGCGCGCCCGGCCTTGAGGTCACCCACCACGATGCGCTGGTTCGGCATGATGATCAGGAAGACGTTGGCGGTCATGATCGTCGCCGTGAACGCCCCCAGATGCAGCAGCGCCGCGCGGCCCGTGAAGATCTGGTCATAGGCCCAGCCCATCGCCACCAGCGCCAGGAACAGCAGCCCCATCAGCACCGTCGGTCGGTTGCCCAAAGGCGACTTGCACAGCCCGTCATAGATCAGCCAGCCCACCGCCAGCGACCCGCCCGAAATCGCGATCGCCTGCCAGATCGCCAGATCCGCCTTGGACGGTTCGATCAGATAGAGGTTCGCCCCCGCCCAATAGGTGACCATCAGCAGCGCCGCGCCCGACAGCCAGGTCGCATAGCTCTCCCATTTGAACCAGGTCAGATGCTCGGGCATCCGCTCGGGCGCGACCAGGTATTTCTGGATGTGGTAAAAGCCCCCGCCATGGACCTGCCATTCCTCGCCATGCGCGCCCTTGGGCATGCCGGGCGCCTTCTGCAGGCCCAGGTCCAGCGCGATGAAATAAAAGGACGACCCGATCCAGGCGATGGCCGTGATCACATGCAGCCAGCGGATGGCAAAGGACAGGAATTCCCACAGGATGGCGGTTTCCGGGATCATCTCAGCTGCCCCGATAGGTCGAATAGCCGAAGGGAGAGACCAGCAGCGGCACGTGATAATGATCGTGCTGCGACATGCCGAACCGGATCGGGATCACGTCCAGAAAGCGCGGGTTCTCGGCCACGACGCCGGTCGCGTCCATCCAGGTACCGGCGTGGAACTCCAGCTCATAGGTGCCGGTCGCGAACTCCGCCTCGGGCAGGATGCGGGCGTCGGTGCGCCCGTCGGCATTGGTCACCATCCGCGCCAGCTCGGTTCGCGCGCCGTCCTCCAGACGGAACAGGATCACCTCCATGCCAGCGGCGGGCGCGCCGCGCGCGGTGTCCAGAACATGGGTCGTCAGAAATCCGGGCATCACATCCCCCCTCTTGTCGCTTTCCACCCTGATACCCGATCCCGCACCCCCTTTGAGCCGCAAGCCTCGCAAGGCAGTCTTAAGATTTCGTGAATAATCCCCTGCGCCCCGCACCCAAGCCCGTCCCGGCCCCGCCGGGACGGGAGAGCAGGCGCAAGGGCGGCCCCCGGCCGCCCTTTCCGCAAGCTCAGCGGTCGCGCAGGCCCGCGCCATGGCCCGACAGCCCGCCGCTGACCTCCTCGGTGGCCTCCGCCGCCAGCTCCTGCGGCAGCACCAGGTTCAGCACGATGGCGATCAGAGCGGCGGGCAGGATGCCCGATGCGCCCAGAACCCGCAGCGTCTCGGGCAGGTGCTGCAGCGCGTCCACCCCGCCGGGCGCGGTGCCCATCGCCTCCAGCTGCAGCCCCAGGCCCACCGACAGCGCGACCGCAAAGATCACCATGTTGCGCCGGTTCCAGATCACGTCCGACAGCATGGAGATACCCGCCGCGACCACCATGCCGAACATCACGATCACGCCTCCGCCCAGAACCTCGATGGGAATGGTGCGGATCAGCCCGCCGATCTTGGGGACCAGCCCGCACAGGATCAGAAAGACCGCGCCGATGGTCACCACATGGCGGCTCATGACGCCGGTCATGGCGATCAGGCCGACATTCTGGCTGAAGGACGTGTTGGGCAGCCCCCCGAACACCCCCGCCACGGCGGTGCCGAAGCCGTCGGCATAGGTCGCGCCCTCGATCTCGCGGTCGGTGGCCTCGCGGCCCGCGCCGCCCTTGGTGATGCCCGACACGTCGCCCACCGTCTCGACGGCGGACACAAAGGCCATCAGGCAGAACCCGATGATCGCCGCAAAGGAAATCTCCCACCCGTACTTGAACGGCATGGGCAGCGCGAAAGCCGCTGCCTGCGACCAAGACCCGGTGATCGCCCCGACCGGCAGCTTGCCGGTCAGCAGGCAATAGACATAGCCCGCAGCAATCCCCACCAGCACCGCCGAAATCGACAGCATCCCGCGCGCAAAGAATTTCAGCCCCAGGGTCACCACGATCACCACCAGCGCCGCCGACCAGCTGGCCCAGCTGCCATAGAGATCGGACCCCTGCGCCTTGAGCGGCACGCCGCCCGCCGCATATTCGATGCCCACCTTGACCAGCGCCAGCCCGATCATCAGCACCACCAGCCCTGTCACCAGCGGCGGCAGCGCAAACCGGATGCGCCCGATCACGGTGCCCAGGGCGGCATGGAACAGCCCTCCGATCAGCACGCCCGTGAACAGCGCGGCCAGCCCGTCGACCCCCTTGCCCGCGACCAGCGGGATCATGATCGGGATGAAGGCAAAGGACGTTCCCTGCACGATGGGCAGCGCCGCGCCCACCCGCCCGATGGTCACCGTCTGGAACAGCGTGGCCACCCCCGCGAACAGCATCGACATCTGGATCAGATACAGCATCTCGGGGAAATCGGCGCTGTTCGACCCGAACCCGAACCCCGCCGCCCCCGCGACGATGATCGCCGGCGTGACGTTCGCCACGAACATGGCCAGCACGTGCTGGATGCCCAGAGGCACCGCCGACCACATCGGCGGCAAATAGTTCGGATCGCGCAATTGCTCGGGCGTGCCGATGCGTGAGATGGTCATGATGTCCCCCTGTTCTGTCGGCCCCACCGGACCCTTTGCCCCGCAGCGTGACCCCAAGGGCCCCCACGGCAAAGCTCATTCTGCGCTGCGGCATCGGGCCACCCCCGGATTGCCCAAGGTTCGGGCACAGGCCGCGGCCCAGTCTCCCCGGGTGCAGCCTGACACAGGCCCGGGGTTGCGACAAACATTCTGGAACTCGTTTCCAATTCGTCCGATAAGGGCGCATGCGGGCCGATCTGCGATTTCGCCAGCATTTCCGCAAACCGGGCGCGATTTTCGCCCATCGCGCAAGACGCCATCAACGGAGGCGCTAAAATGGCCGACCCGACCCGCAAGCGCGGACGCCCCCGCAAGACGATGCCCGACGCCCCCGGCACGGTGCAGGCGCTGGACCGGGCGTTGGACCTGCTGGATCTGCTGGCGGCACACCCGGGGCTGACCCTGTCCGAGGTCGCGGACCGTGCGGCCCAGCCCCCCTCCAGCGTGCACCGCGTGCTGCACACGCTGGCCACGCGCGGCATGGTGGAAAGCGATCCGTCCACCCAGGCCTGGAACATCGGCCCGCAGGCGTTCCGGCTGGGGTCGGCCTTCATGCGCCGGTCAGGGCTGGTGGAACGCGCCCGCCCGATCATGCGCGCCCTGATGGAGCACACTGGAGAGACCGCGAACCTGGGCATCCTGCAGGGCGATTCCGTGCTGTTCCTCAGTCAGGTCGAGACGACCGAGACGATCCGTGCCTTCTTTCCCCCCGGCACGCGATCGCCCCTGCATGCCTCGGGGATCGGCAAGGCGCTGCTGGCGTTCCGTCCTGACAGCGTCGCGGCCTTGGGCCCGCTTGCGCGCTTTACCGACACCACGCTGACCGACCCAGATGCGCTGGAGGCGGACCTGGCCCGCATCCGCCATCGCGGCTTCTCGTTCGACGATGAGGAGCGCACGCGCGGCATGCGCTGCATCGCGGCCCCCGTGTTCGACCTGTCCGGAGAGGCCATCGCCGGCATCTCGGTCAGCGGGCCGACGAACCGGATCGGGGCCGAACACGTCAAGACCCTGGGCGCCGTGGTGGCCGCCGCCGCCGCAGCCCTCTCCGAAGCCTTGGGCGGCCGGGCGGCGTGACCGGCCCTAATGCGCGCCGAACAGCGCGAATTTCGCCGTGAACAGCGCGGCGATGATCCAGGTCGCGGCGTGAACCTCTCGCGCGCGGCCGGTCAGCAGCTTGATCACCGCATAGCTGATGAAGCCGAAGGCCAGCCCGTTCGCGATGGAATAGGTCAGCGGCATGGCGATGGCCGTCAGCACGGACGGCGCAGCCTCGGTCACGTCGTCCCAGGTGACCTCGGACAGCTCGCGCACCATCAGCGTCGCGACATAGAGCAGCGCGGGCGCGGTCGCATAGGCGGGCACGGCGCCCGCCAGCGGCGCAAAGAACATCGCGGCCAGGAACAGCACGCCCACGACCACCGCGGTCAGGCCCGTCCGGCCCCCCGCCTGCACGCCCGAGGCGCTTTCGACATAGGCGGTCGTCGACGAGGTGCCCAGCATCGCGCCCGCGGTGATCGCGGTCGAATCGGCCATCAGCGCGCGGCCCAGGTTCTTGTTGGTATGCGTCGGCCCCTCGGTCAGCAGGCCCGCGCGCTTGGCCACGCCGATCAGCGTGCCGGTGGCGTCAAAGACCTCGACCAGCACCATCACCAGCACCACCTGCACGATGCCAAAGGTCAGCGCGCCCAAAAGGTCCATCTGCAGGAAGGTCGGCGCGATCGAGGGCGGCATCGACACCACGCCCCCGAACTGGCTGACGCCCAGGGCGATGGACACCACGGTGACCGCCAGGATGCCGATCAGGATCGCCCCGGTGACGCGCAACGCGTCCAGCGCCACGATCACGAAGAACCCGGCGATGGTCAGCAGCGCACCCGCCTGCGTCAGGTCGCCCAGGGCCACCAGCGTGGCCGGGTTGCCAACGACGATTCCCGACGATTGCAGCGCGATGATCGCCAGGAACAGCCCGATCCCCGCCGCGATGGCGCTGCGCATCGAGGCCGGAATCCCCGAGATCAGCCAGCGCCGGATGCCCGTCACCGACAGGAACAGAAAGATCAAACCGCTGATGAAGACCGCGCCCAAAGCCTGCTGCCAGGTGAACCCCATCATGCCCACGACGGTAAAGGCAAAGAACGCGTTCAGCCCCATGCCCGGCGCCATGCCGATGGGCCAGTTGGCCCAGAACCCCATGATCAGCGACCCCACTGCCGCAGCCAGGCAGGTCGCGACGAACACCGCGTTACGGTCCATGCCGGTCATGGCCAGGATGTCCGGATTGACGAAGATGATATAGGCCATGGTCAGGAAGGTGGTGATGCCCGCGATCACCTCGGTCCGGATGCTGGTGCCTTTGGCGGCAAGATCGAAATAACGTTCCATGAAGTCCCCCTTGGCCGCGACACTGGGCGGTGCGGCGCAGTGCCGCAATCGCCACCGGCGCGCAAGTCTTTCAATGCCTCATTGAAAGACATCCCGATTGTCGCGCATTCCTTGATACAGAATTCGGGCCCTGCCCGCTTGCCCTTGGGGCGCGGGCGGGCTTTGCTGACGCAACGACAGGCACAAGGGGACCCCGATGCGATACAGCCGCGATCTGACCGGATATGGCGAGACACCCCCCGATCCCCGCTGGCCGGGCGGCGCCCGCATCGCCGTCCAGATCGTCCTGAACTATGAGGAAGGCGGCGAGAACAGCATCGAACACGGCGACCCCGCCTCCGAGGCGTTCCTGTCCGAGATCATCGGCGCCCAGCCCTGGCCCGGCCAGCGGCACTGGAACATGGAATCGATCTATGATTACGGCGCGCGGTCGGGCTTCTGGCGGATGCACCGCCTGCTCAAGGACCTGCCCATCACCGTCTATGGCGTGGCCACCGCGCTGGAGCGCAGCCCCGAACAGGTGGCGGCCATGCAGGAGGCCCGGTGGGAGATCGCGACCCACGGCCTGAAATGGATCGACTATCGCAACGTCCCGCGCGAGGTCGAGGCCGATCACATCGCCCAGGCCGTCGCGCTGCACACCGCGATCACCGGCGAACGTCCGCGCGGTTTCTATCAGGGGCGCACGTCGATGAACACGGTGGCCCTTGGTTGCGAAGAGGGCGGGTTCGAATACCTGGCCGACACCATCGCGGACGAGTTGCCCTATTGGCATGTCCATGAGGGCCGCCCGCAGCTGATGGTGCCCTATACGATGGACGCCAATGATATGCGCTTCTCCAGCGGTCAGGGGTTCGGCACGGGGACCGATTTCTTCGACTATCTGCGCGACAGCTTTGACATGCTCTATGCCGAAGGGGCGGCGGGTGCGCCCAAGATGATGTCCATCGGGCTGCATTGCCGTCTGGCCGGGCGCCCCGGCCGCGCGATGGCGATCCAGCGCTTCCTGGACCATGCGCGCAGCCATGAGGGCGTCTGGTTCGCCAGCCGCCTGGACATCGCCCGCCATTGGGCCGCCGAACACCCGTATCGCCCGCGCATCCGCCCGTCACAGATGGAGCGTGACGCCTTTGTCGCAAGGTTCGGCGGCGTCTATGAACATTCGCCCTTTATCGCCGAACGCGTCTGGGACGCCGAAATGGGCGCCGTCCATGACACGCCCACGGGCCTTGCGGGTCGCATGGCGCAAATGTTCCGCGCGTCGGGCGACGACGAACGCCTCGGCATCCTGCAGGCCCATCCCGACCTGGCGGGCAAACTGGCGCAGGCCAAACGCCTGACCGCCGACAGCACCGCCGAACAGGCCAGCGCCGGCCTCGACGCCCTGACCGATGCGGAACGGGCCGAATTCACCCGCCTGAACGACGCCTATGTCGCCAAGCACGGCTTCCCCTTCATCATCGCGGTCCGCGACCACGACAAGGCGGGCATCCTGTCCGCCATGCAGAACCGCCTGGACAACCCCACTCCGCTTGAGCGCGCCACTGCCGAGGCGCAGGTCATCCGCATCGCCACCCTCCGCCTGAAAGAGATCCTGACATGACCGAGACCGGCCCAGCAGGCGCCCCCACCGGCGACATCGCCCAACTACCCACCGACGACGCGACCGCGCCGCGCATCCGCTATGCTGGGCCCGTGGCGGGCCTGCCGCCGCAGACGGGCATGACCACCGACACCGCAGTCTTTACCGACGCCTATGCGGTGATCCCGCGCACGGTGATGCGCGATATCGTCACCAGCTATCTGCCCGGCTGGCAGGGGATGCGGTTCTGGATGCTGGCACGCCCCCTGACCGGGTTCGCGGAAACCTTCAGCCAGTATATCGTCGAACTGGCCGAGGGCGGCGGCAGCGACACCCCCGATGACGACCCCGAAATTCAGCACGCGATCTTTGTCACAGGCGGCGACATGCAGGTGGTGATCGACGGCACCGAACATCTGCTGACGCCCGGCGGGTTCGCCTATATCCCCCCCGGCACGCTCTGGCAGATCCGCAACCGCACCGCCGGTCCCGCAGGATTTCACTGGTGGCGCAAACGGTGGCAGCCCTTTGCCGGCACTGACAAACCCGAGCCCATCGTGGTGCAGGAGCAGGACATCGCGCCGTCGATGATGCCCGACACGGACGGGGCCTGGGGCACGACGCGCTTCATGGACCCGGCCGATCTGCGCCACGACATGCACATCACCGTGGTGACGTTCAAACCCGGCGGCTCGATCCCCTTTGCAGAAACGCATGTGATGGAACACGGCCTGTTCGTGCTGGAGGGCAAGGCCGTCTATCGCCTGAACCGCGATTGGGTCGAGGTCGGCCCCGGCGATTACATGTGGCTGCGCGCCTTCTGCCCGCAGGCCTGCTATGCCGGGGGGCCGGGGCCGTTCCGCTATCTGCTCTACAAGGACGTGAACCGGCACGCGACGCTGTGGCCCAACCGCTGAACGCGGGGGCCGCGATCACTTCAGCGGATCGTGGCCCCAATTCATCAACGAATAGCGCCAGTCGCTGTGTTTCTTGTCCTTGGCCGGGCCGCCCTGCGCCAAGTGGCGCTTGATATAGCCCGCGACCTTGGCCATGTGCGCCCAGTCATCCTCGGTCAGGTCGGCCTTTTTCTTGTCCTTGATGCGCAGGATGTGGCGGCCCGACTTGTGGCCGGTGCTTTCGCCCTGCCCGCCCGTGTCGCCGACCGATTTGCTCTCATCGGTGTCCAGCCAGTCCTTCAGCGCGGACGGGACCATGTTGACCAGCGCCGCCAGTCGTCCCAGATCTGTTCCTGCGATGCCATCATGTCCTCCGGTGTCGGGGGCGAACACCCGGAGCGGGGACCGGGTTCCGGCCTCAGATCTTGGTCGCGCTGACCGGCGGGGTCACGGTGCGGGCGCGCACCCGCGCCTCGCGCCAGGTGATATAGCTGATCGCCCCGATCATCAGACCGCCGCCCAGCATCACCCACCCGTCCAGCGGTTCGTGAAAGACGAACACCCCGACCAGGCTGGCCCAGACCAGCTGCAGGAAGGTCACCGGCTGCGTCACCGTCAGCGGGGCCGCGGCAAAGGCCCGGGTCATCGTGTAATGGCCTGCCGTGGCAAAGACCGCGACCAGCGCCAGCCAGGCCAGCTGCGCCATCGTGGGCGGCACCCATTGCGCCAGGGCCAGCGGCGCCAGCCCCACCGACACGGTCAGCGACATCATCGCCACGACCACCGATGCGGGCACCTTGCCCGACAGCTGCTTGGCGACCAGATAGGAGGCCCCGAACGCGACCGAGGCCAGCACCTGCGACAGATGCCCCGGGTCCAGCTCTCGCAGCCCCGGGCGCAGCACGATCAGCGCGCCCAGCAGGGCCACGCCCACGGCCATGATGCGCCGGGCGGCCAGACGCTCGCCCAGAAACAGGGCCGCGCCGATGGTCACGATGATGGGATTCAGAAAGCCGATGGCCGTGACCTCGGCCACGGTGATGCGCGACATGGCATAGAACCACGCCACCACCGCCACGACATGCAGCGCCGCACGCAGGGCGAACAGCCGCCAGATCGGCGCCGGGAACCCGCCCCGCAGGGCGCCGACAATGACCGGCGCCAGAAAGACCAGCCCGAACAGGAACCGGATGAACGCCGCCTGAGAGGCTGGCAGCGCCCCCTCCAGGCTGCGCACGATGGTGTTGACGGCGACAAAGCACAGCCCCGTCGCCAGCATCCAGCCTATGCCGATCAGGTCGCGGCGGGTTTCAGCTTCCATTTGCATCATCTGCAAGTGCCGCCTTTCGCCGCCGCGCGCAAGACCCATCGGAGCCGGAGGTCACAGCTGCGCCGCGACCTCTTCCGAGATGTCGAAATTGCCGGTGACGGTCTGCACGTCGTCGTCATCCTCCAGCGTGTCGATCAGGCGCATCAGCTTTTGCGCGGTCTCCAGATCGGTGACCTCGGTCGGGGCCTGCGGCTTCCAGATCAGCTTGGCGCTGTCGGCCTCGCCCAACGCTGCCTCCAGCGCGCTGGACACCTCGTTCAGCGCGGTGTCGGCGCAATAGATCCAGTGGCCCTCATCGTCGGATTCGACGTCATCGGCACCGGCCTCAAGCGCGGCCATCATGACGGTGTCGGCATCGCCCGCGCTTGCGGGATAGACGATTTCTCCGACGCGGTCGAACATGAAGCTGACCGAACCGGTCTGGCCCATGTCACCGCCCGCCTTGGTGAAATAGCTGCGCACGTTGGACGCGGTGCGGTTGCGGTTGTCGGTCATCGCCTCGACCACCAGCGCGATTCCGTTGGGGCCGTAACCCTCATAGCGGATCTCGTCATAGCTCTCGGCATCGCCGCCCTGCGACTTCTTGATGGCGCGGTCGATCACGTCCTTGGGGACGGATTTGACCTTGGCCTCCTTGACGGCCATGCGCAGGCGGGGGTTCTTTTCGGGATCGGGGTCGCCCATCTTCGCGGCGACGGTGATTTCCTTGGCCAGCTTGGAGAACAGCTTGGAGCGCAGCTTGTCCTGCCGCCCCTTGCGGTGCTGTATGTTGGCCCATTTGGAATGGCCTGCCATGTCGGGTCGTCCTTCGGCTTGCGGAATATACGGGTCTGGCGCGCTTTTAGTCCAGCCCGCCACCCCATCGCAAGACTAACCCGACACCGTGGCCCCAAACGCAAAACGCGGCCCATGAGGCCGCGCGTGCGTCGTCCAGCGATATCCGCAGCCTTACAGTGCGGCGGCGCCGCCCAGAATGCGACGAACCTCGCCCTCGCGGGTCAGACCCTTGGCGGACAGTTCCTCGTCCGAGATCTGGCTCAGGCGGTTCAGCGCGCGCATCTGCGGGCTGGCCTCAGCCAGCATGATCATGAAGCGGCCGACGGCGCGGAACGGAGCCAGCAGCGACGCCGCCGAAAAGCCGGTGGTCTTGGTGTGAACAGAAGCGATGGTCGCCATGTGGAAACTCCTTGCGTGTGACAAAGCCGTTCCCTCCCCTGCACCCTAGATCGGGGTTTCGGGCCCGGATCACAACCGCCGATGCTGCATGGCAGCATTGCAGACAGGTCAACCGCGCTGACCTGCCTGCGGCAGGTCGCCTCAGGGCGTCAGCGGCCAGATCAGCGGGATCAGCAGCGACGCCACCACCGCCATCAGCAGGTTCAGCGGCAGGCCGATCTTGATGAAATCGGCAAAGCGATAGCCGCCCGGCCCATAGACCAGCGTGTTGGTCTGATAGCCGATGGGCGTGGCAAAGCTGGCGCTGGCGCCCATCATCACCGCCACGACCAGCGGGCGCGGATCGACCCCAAGCGTCACGCCCAGGCTGATCGCCACCGGCGTCAGGATCACGGCGACAGCGTTGTTGGTCACCGCTTCGGTCAGGGTGGTCGCCAGCAGATAGACCGCCAGCACCAGCGCCCAGGGCGGCAGCGTGGTCATCCAGGGCGCGACCTTGTTCACGATCAGCTGCACCGCGCCGCTGGTTTCCAGACCCGCGCCGACGGCCAGCATCGCAAAGATCAGCGCCATCAGACGGCCGTCGACAAAGGACAGCGCCTCATCCGCGTCGATGCAGCGCGTGCCCAGCACCACCGCAACCCCGATGAAAGCCAGCAGCAGGATCGGCGCGATCTCCAGCGCGGACAGGATCACCACGCCCAGCAGCACAGCCACCACGATGGGCGCGTGCTTGCGCCGGAAGGCCCGGTCTGAGGGTGCGTTGACCTCGACCATGTCCATGTCGGCGGCCAGGCGCTGGATGTCGGCGGTGGCCCCCTCCAGCAGCAGCGTGTCGCCCACCCGCACCACCAGGTCGTCCAGCTGACGGCCGATATTCTGGTTCTTGCGATGCGCGGCCAGCACATAGACGCCGTAGCGCCGCCGCAGGCGCATGGAGCCCAGGGACCGCCCGATCAGGTGGCAACCCGGCGTGATCAGCACCTCGACCGTCGATGTCTCGACCGAGGACAGCTTGTCGACCATGCGCAGGTCCTTGTGTGTCTGCAGGCCCAGAACCTCGGACATGGGGGTGCGCAGCACCACGCGGTCGCCCTGCTCCAGCCGGACCCCGGCCAGGTCGCGCCGCAGCGACGCGTCGCCGCGCAGCACGTCGATGACGCGGGCATTGTCGCGGGCAAAGATGTCGACCTCCTCCAGGGTCTTGCCCTCAAGAGCCGACCCCTCGGGGATCGCGACCTCGGTGAAGAACTTCATCTTGGTGCGCCCGGACAGCAGCTGCGACATGGAATCGCGGTCGGGCAGCAGGCGCGGCGCAAAGATCAGCAGATAGACGACCCCTACGATGGCCATGGGCAGGCCGACCCAAGTGATCTCGAAGATGGTGAAATGCTCCATCCCCTGGGCGCGGGCGACGCCGTCCACCAGCAGGTTGGTCGATGTGCCGATCAGCGTCATCGTGCCGCCCAGGATCGACAGATAGGACAGCGGGATCAACAGCTTGGACGGTGATTTTCCCATCTCCTTGGCCAGCTGCATGAAGATCGGCATCATCACCACCACCAGCGGCGTGTTGTTGACAAAGGCCGACATGACGCAGACCACGCAGGACACCAGCCCCAGGGTCAGGATCGGATGCGCGCTGGCATGGCGCGCGGCACGCTGGCCGATCCAGTCCAGCGCCCCGGTCCGCACCAGCCCGCCCACGATGATGAACATGAACGCGATCGTCCAGGGCGCCGAATTCGACAGCACCCCGGCGATCGAACTGGTGTCCAGGATGCCCAGGGACAGCAGCACCACCGCCCCGATGATCGCCGTGACCTCGGGGGGGTAGGTTTCGCGGATGAAAAGGGTCAGCATCGCAATGATGATGAAGATGGTGACGACCGCGCTGGTCATCCCGGTCAGTTCAAATCCGAACATTCACGTCTCGATCCTGGCACGGCGGGGCCGCTTTGGCGCATCTTGCGCCAGATCAGCGCAGAGCCGCAAGCGATCTTCGCGGATGCAGAAAATGCGCGGCGTCAGGCCGGATGGGTCTGCGCCAGGCGGCCGCCATCGCGCACCGGCTGGATGCTGCGGGCCAGTCCGGTGCGGTCGTCGGTCTCGACGAAGACGCCCGACAGCGTCGCCTCTCCCTCGGCCGGGACAAAGCGGTCGCGAGCCATGCCGGTGATGAAACGACGCAGCGGCTCGGCCTTGTCCATGCCGATGACGCTGTCGTAATCGCCGCACATGCCGGCGTCGGTCAGATAGGCGGTGCCGCGCGACAGGATCTGCGCATCGGCGGTGGGCACATGGGTATGGGTGCCCACGACCAGACTGGCGCGCCCGTCGCAGAAATGGCCGACGGCCATCTTTTCGCTGGTCGCCTCGGCATGGATGTCGACCAGGGCCGCCTGGACCATGCCGCCCGGCGGATGCGCGCGCAGCACGCCGTCCAGCGCCGAGAACGGATCGTCATAGGGCCGCGACATGAACACCTGCCCCAACGCCTGCACCAGCAGCAGCTTGCGTCCGCGCGTGTCGCTGATGATCGTATGCCCCCGCCCCGGCGCGTCGCGCGCAAAATTCAGCGGCCGGATGATGCGCGGTTCGCGGTCGATATAGGCCAGCATGTCCTTTTGGTCGAACGCGTGGTCGCCAAGCGTCAGCGCATCCGCGCCCGCCTCCAGCAGCAGCTGCGCGTGACCGGCGGTCACACCGCGGCCCCCGCTGGCATTCTCCGCATTCACGACCACCAGATCGGCCTTGAGTCGCGCCCGCAGGCCCGCCAGCCGTTCGGTGATCGCCCGCCGGCCGGACCGGCCCATCACATCGCCAAGAAACAGGATTTTCATGCAGACCTGCTATGTCAAAGCCCCGCCGGCCTCAAGCCCGGGCAAGCAAAAAGGGCTGCCCCGGAGGACAGCCCTTTCGTATCGTCGCCGTAAGGCGTCGGATCAGACGAACTGGACGTTCGTTGCCGATTCGCGACCGTCGCGGCCACGCTCCAGCTCGAAGGTCACCTTCTGGCCGTCAGCGGGGGCCTGCAGGCCAGCGCGCTCGAGAGCCGAGATGTGCAGGAAAACGTCCTGACGGCCGCCTTCCGGTTGAATGAAGCCGAAGCCTTTGGTGCTGTTGAACCACTTCACGGTGCCGTTGGCCATCGTGAGATCTCCTGTCTTAGTGTTCCACCCGCAGTATGCGGTGGCTTGGCCGTCAGATTAACAAAGCAGACTGAAGGCAGAAGCAGACAGGATGCAGAGAATTTAACGTAGCCATCTCTAGATAGGGCAAGACGGTCCGGGATGCAAGGGAAAGTTGGTGCCGGCTGAGGGATTTGAACCCCCGACCCCCTGATTACAAATCAGACGCTCTACCACTGAGCTAAGCCGGCATCCCTGCCCGATTACCAAGCCGACCCGTGCTGCGCAAGCGCGTCAGCGCCCCGCGCGCCCCAGATTGGTGCGCGCCAGCAGCGCCACCGCCGCCAGCCCCACGGCCATCACCAGCAGGGCTGCGGGGGCGGCATTGCCCAGATCCTCCAGGCTGGCGCGTTCATGGGTGCGGGTGGCCAGCGTCTCAAAGTTGAAAGGGCGCAGCAGCAGCGTGGCGGGCAGCTCCTTGACGCAATCGACGAAGACCAGCAGCAGCGCCGCCCCCACCGACCCGCGCATCATCGGCAGATACACCGTCCGCAGCACGCCCGCATTGTCGCGCCCCAAGGACCGCGCCGCCATGGGCAGCGACGGCGGCACGCGCGTGAAGGCCGCGTCGATCGCCCCCTGCCCGATGGCAAAGAACCGCACCAGATAGGCCAGCACGATGGCCGTGCCCGTCCCCGTCAGGATCAGCCCCGGATCGGTGCCGGTCAGCGCCAGCCAGCCGTCGGCCACCCGGTGGTCCAGCGCCGCCAGCGGAATCAGCAGCCCCACCGCCAGCACCGCCCCCGGCGCCGCATAACCGATGGTGGTGACCGGCATCAGCAGGCGCGGCAGCGCCCGCCCCGACAGGCGCGTGCCATAGACCATGATCAGCGCGCCCAGCACCGTCAGCACCGCCGCCATCCCCCCCAGGGACACCGTGTGCCAGGCCGCCCGCGCCAGCCCCGGCGACAGCCAGCCCTGCGGATAGGCCAGCGCATAGGTCGCAATCACACCCACCGGCAGCACGAAGCCCATCGCAAAGGGCAGCATGCAGGCCAGCATCGCCGCAACCCCCGCCAGCGGGCGCAGGCGCTGTCGGGTCACCGGGCGGGGCTGGCGCGCGCTTTGATGATAGCGGGCATTGCGGCGGGCGAATCGCTCCCACAGGGACAGGACCACGATGATGGCCAGCATCGCGCAGGCGATCTGCGCCGCGCCGCCGGCGTTCCGACGCTCCAGCCAGGTGGTGAAGATGCCGGTGTTCAGGGTCTGGACGCCGAAATAGCTGACGACGCCGTAATCGGCGACCGCCTCCATCATCGCGATCGCGGACCCCGCGACGATGGCCGGGCGCGCCAGCGGCAGGCCCACGCGGGCGAACAGGCCCCAGGGCCCGGTGCCCAGGGCGCGCGCGACCTCATAGGCGCTGCCTGATTGTTCGTGCAGCGCCGCCCGCGTCAGCAGATAGACGTAAGGGTAAAGCGCCGAGGCCAGCACCACGACCGCCGCCTCCAACGAGCGGATGCGCGGGAACCAATAGTCGCGCGCCGATTCCCACCCGAACCAGCCGCGCAGGGCGATCTGCACCGGGCCGGAATAGTCCAGGAAATCGGCCAGCGCATAGGCGCCGATATAGGCCGGCACCGCCAGCGGCAGCAGCAGCAGCCATTGCAGCGCGCCGCGGCCCGGAAAATCGTACATGCTGACCAGCCAGGCCGCCCCCGTGCCCATCGCCGCCGCCAGAAGGCCGGTGCCCATCGCCAGCGCCACCGTGTTGCCGAAATAGCGCGGCATGACCGTGGACAGCAGATGCGGCCAGATGTTGTCGGTGGGGTTCAGTGCCAGCCAGACGACCGACAGCACCGGCATCAGCACAAGCCCCGCCACCAGCACTGCGGCCAGCGACCATCCCCGGCCGCCCCCCTGGCGCAGGGCATGATCGTGACGGCGCGGGCGGGTCTGGGCGGGGGCTGTCCGGGTCATGGCATGGGCGATAGGGCAAAGCGGTTTGACTGTCCACGCCACAGCGGTAATCTGCGCGCCAGATCCCGCGTGGCCCGGCCGCGTGCGGCACCTTGTAAAGACGGGACAGTTCAGATGCAGATGGTTTTCCACATGGGGGTGCATGGCACCGATGGCGACCGCCTGCTCAAGACCCTGCTGAACAACCGCGCGGCGCTGCAGAAGGCCGGGACCGAGGTCGTGACCCCGAACCGCCATCGCGGCCTGTTCGACGAGGCGCTGAAATCGCTGAACGGCGGCACCGCCACCCCCGAGATGGAACAGATCATGCTGGACGCGATGCTGGACAGCGACGATCCGTCGCGGGTCATCATGTCCACGCCGACCTTCATGGGCGCGCCCGGCCGCGCGGTCGGGCGTGAGGGCCTGTATCCGCAGATCGGGCTGCGCGCCGCGGCGCTGTCGCGGCTGTTCCCGTCGGCGCAGACTGAGTTCTTCGTCGCGATCCGCAACCCCGCAGTGCTGCTGACCGAGGTCCTGGGCCAGTTCAGCGGCGGCGGCTATGACGCCCTGATGCAGGGCACCGACCCCCTGCAGCTGCGCTGGCGCCCCGCGATCCAGCGCCTGCTGCGCGCGGCGCAGGGACGGCGCGTGGTGGTCTGGTGCCACGAGGACGTGCCGCTGATCTGGCCCGAGGTGGTGCGCCTGGTCGCGGCCCTGCCGCCTTCGGCGCCGCTGTCGGGCGGCATCTTGTACATGCACGAACTGTTGGGCGATGCCGGGGTCGCGCTGCTGCGCGACGCGATGGCCGGGCGCGACCAGATGACCGTGCGCCAGCGCCGCGACCTTTACGCGCGGATGTTGGCGGACCACGCGCTGCCCGATACGGTCGACCAGCCGATCGAGCTGCCCGGATGGACGCAGGACATGGTCGACGAGGTCACCCGCGCCTATCACGCCGACGCGGCCGAGATCGCGGTCCTGCCCGGCGTGGAATTCATCCTGCCCTAGGCTCAGGACTCGTTCTGGATCATAGCCAGAACAAGACGGTTGCCGCGAGCAGGATGGCGGAGAAGAAGGTCTCTGGACAGCGGTCGTATCGTGTGG
>NZ_MEES01000029.1:0-28791 GCF_001724535.1 Paracoccus sp. SCN 68-21
AAGATCGACGGTGGCCGCCAGCCTCACCACCGGCCGCGCGCTGCGCTACGCCAAGGGCTCCGCCCGCGGTCTCCTACACCAAGCCTTGGGACACGGCCTCAGATGGCGACCGCGCCTGTTGGACCGCCTGCATCGGGCCGACTAGTTTTCGGCAAAAGGCGGGGAGTGTGGACGGGCTGCGTAAGGCATTTCATGACAAGGGTTTAGGACGCGGATTCCCGGCCGGAGGTCCCGCAGAAGAACACAGGACGATCGGCGCTCTGGTCTCAGGATCATCCCCGGGGGCCTGAAGGCCCGGCAGCGTGGTGCCACCCGGCGCGTCGGAGGCCGACCTTTCGGCAATCGCACCCTCCGCCGTCGTCATGGGTCTGGCGGTGGTCGGGAGAGGGCAGGCCCCTCAGACCGTCACGGCCAATGCCTGCTGGGTGCCCACGCCGAAGACGCGCTTGTAGCGGTCGATCTCGGCTGCGGGGCCGGTCGCCTTGGAGGGGTTGTCCGACAGCTTGACCGTGGGGCGCTCATCGGCGGCCACCGCCTTGCAGACCAGGCTGAAGGGCGCCAGCCCGTCGCCCGGCACCAGCCCGCGGAAATCGTTGGTCAACAGCGTGCCCCAACCAAAGCTGACCTTGACGCGGCCGTGGAACTGCCGGTGCAGGGCCAGGATCTTGTCCGCGTCCAGGCCGTCGGAAAAGATGATCAGCTTGGCCCGCGGGTCCTCGCCGCGCGACTGCCACCAGCGGATCGCGGTCTCGGCCCCCGTGGCCGGGTCGCCGCTGTCGATGCGGATGCCGGTCCAGCCCGCCAGCCAATCGGGCGCGCCCGCCAGGAACCCCTCGGTCCCGTAGGTGTCGGGCAGGATGATGCGCAGGTTGCCCTCATGCTCCTCGTGCCAGTCGGCCAGTACGTCATAAGGCGCCTGGCGCAGTGCCGCGTCGCCGTCCGCCAAGGCCGCGCGCACCATCGGCAATTCGTGCGCGTTGGTGCCGATCGCCTCGATGTCGCGGCGCTGCGCGATCAGGCAGTTCGAGGTGCCGGTGAAGCGGTCGCCCAACCCCTCGATCATGGCCTGCACGGCCCAGTCCTGCCACAGGAAGCTGTGGCGGCGGCGCGTGCCGAAATCGGCGATGCGCAGGTCGGGCAGGGCGCGCATGGCCTGGATCTTTTCCCACAGCCGCGTCATGGCGCGGGCGTACAGCACCTGCAGCTCGAACCGGCCCATGTCTTTCAGGACCGCGCGGGATCGCAGCTCCATCAGGATCGACAGGGCCGGGATCTCCCACAGCATCACCTGGGGCCAGGGGCCCTCGAAGGTCAGCTCATACTGGCCGTCGCGCTTGTCCAGGTGATAGGCGGGCAGGCGCAGCCCCTCCAGGAACTCCATGAAGTCGGGGCGGAACATCTGGCGCTTGCCATAGAAGGTGTTGCCGCGCAGCCAGGTGCTCTCTCCGCGCGTCAGGGACAGGGATCGCACGTGGTCCAGCTGTTCGCGCAGCTCTCCCTCGTCGATCAGGTCGGCCAGGCGGACATCCTTGCTGCGATTGATCAGACTGAAGGTGACGGTCGTGTCCGGGCTGTTGCGGAACACCGACTGGCACATCAGCAGCTTGTAGAAATCGGTGTCGATCAGCGACCGGACGATCGGGTCGATCTTCCATTTGTGGTTGTAAACGCGCGTGGCGATGTCGGCCATGACCGCTGATCCTTGACTATTTCGCCCTTGGTGCCCGGAACCTGCCGGGGGCGCAACCCTCAGGCCAGGGTGACGCCCGCGCGGGTCATCGCATCGCGCGCGGCGGTCAGGCTGCCGTCCAGGTCGATGGCGCGGCAGGCATCCTCCGCCACGCGGGCGCGGAACCCCAGACGGGCGGCGTCCATCGCGCTCCAGGCGACGCAGAAATCATGGGCCAGGCCTGCAAAGGTCAGATCGGTGATGCCCCGGTCGCGCAAATAGCCGGACAGGCCAGTGGCTGTGGTGCGGTCGTTCTCGAAGAACGCGGAATAGCTGTCGATGCCGGCCCGGAACCCCTTGCGCAGGATCAGGTCGGCCCGGTCGACGTCCAGATCGGGGTGGAACTGCGCGCCCGGCGTGCCGATGAAGCAATGCGCGGGCCACAGCACCTGCGTGCCATAGGGCATCTGCATCGTCGAAAAGGGCGAAGCACCCGCATGGTTGTCGGCAAAGCTGGCGTGATCGGCCGGGTGCCAGTCCTGCGTCAGGATCACCGCGCCTGCGTCCGGCATCATCGCGTTGATGGCGGCCACGATCTGATCGCCCCCCGCCACGGCCAGCCGCCCGCCGGGGCAGAAATCGACCTGCATGTCGATGACGATCAGGGCGTGGGACATGGCGCGGCCTTCCGGTTGGTTACGCCTTCTTAAACCTGCTCGCCCGGGCGGGCGTCAAGGCTGGCCGCAGGTCAGGTTTTGCCCTATGCCCCCGATGCGATTACACTGAACAAGAATAAGAGGTCACGATGGGCATCAAGGACGATCTGCATCACCCCGCAGCCTATGACGAGAACGAGGTGCCGACCCGGTCGGCCCGGCTGATCTGGGGGCTGCGCGCCTTGGGCCCGGTCATGGCGCTGATCGTCTGGTGGGCCCTGGGTGGCCAGGAGGGCCTGTCGCCCGACGCGCGGGTGGTTGCCGCCGTCGGCACGCTGATGGCGGTCTGGTGGATGACCGAGGCGATCCCGCTGTCGGCCACGGCGCTGCTGCCCATCGTGCTGATCCCCGCCCTGACCGAACGCACCGTGGCACAGGCGACCCAGCCCTATGCCTCGTCGATCGTGTTCCTGTTCCTGGGCGGCTTCCTGATCGCCATCGCGATGGAGAAATGGCACCTGCATACGCGCATCGCTCTGCTGACGCTGCGCAAAGTCGGTGTCGCGCCCAAGCGGATCGTGCTGGGCATGATGCTGGCCACCGGGTTCCTGTCGATGTGGGTGTCGAACACCGCGACCACGCTGATGATGCTGCCCATCGGGCTGTCGGTCCTGTCGCTGGTGGTCGAGCGCGGATCGCGCCAGGACGGCGCCGCCGGCGAAGAGGCGCTGAAGGGCGGCTCGACCATCACGGACGTCGTGCGCGACCCCAATATCAGCGCCTTCGGCGTCTGCCTGGTGCTGTCGATCGCATGGGCGGCCTCGATGGGGGGGCTGGGCACGCTGCTGGGCAGCCCACCCAATGCCATCGTCGCGGGCTATGCCGCGGACGAGCTGGGGCGCAATATCGGTTTTCTGGAATGGATGATGCTGGGCACGCCGCTGGCCTTTCTGTTCATCTTCATCGCGTGGTTTCTGATGACGCGGGTGCTGTACCGGTTCGACCTGCCCGAGATCCCCGGCGGCCAGCAGATGATCGAGGATCAGGTCCGCGACCTGGGCCCGCTGAGCCAGGGAGAGCGGATGGTCCTGATGGTGTTCCTGGGCGCGGCCTTCCTGTGGGTGGTGCCGGGGCTGCTGGTGTCTATCCCGGCGGTGGAGGCTGCGGCGCCCTGGCTGGGGAACCTGGACGACACGGCCATCGCCATCGGCGCGGGGCTGGTCATGTTCCTGCTGCCCGCGAAGGGGCGCGACCAGATGGTCCTGGACTGGAAGGATGCCGAACAGGGCCTGCCTTGGGGCGTGCTGCTGCTGTTCGGGGGCGGGCTGTCGCTGGCGGCGGCGGTGGCGTCGTCCGGGCTGGACAGCTGGTTCGGCCAGCAGGTCACGGGGCTGGGGTCGCTGCCCACGATCCTGCTGGTCGCGGCGGTGGTCACCATCATCCTGTTCCTGACCGAGGTGACGTCGAACACCGCCACGGCTGCGACCTTCATCCCGATCCTGGGCGGCGTGGCCCTGGGCATCGGGGCCGATCCGATGACGCTGCTGATCCCGGCGGCGCTGGCCGCAACCTGCGCCTTCATGCTGCCGGTGGGCACGCCGCCCAACGCCATTGTCTTTGGCACCGGCACCGTGACCATCGCGCAGATGGCCAAGGGCGGCGTGGTGCTGAACATCATCGGCATCCTGCTGATCACGGTCGTGACCT
Source organism: Paracoccus sp. SCN 68-21 (assembly GCF_001724535.1). Lineage (NCBI taxonomy): Bacteria > Pseudomonadati > Pseudomonadota > Alphaproteobacteria > Rhodobacterales > Paracoccaceae > Paracoccus > Paracoccus sp. SCN 68-21. The sequence goes on from NZ_MEES01000029.1 coordinate 4,033, forward strand.
ATCTGCTGGGTGGCATCGCCCTGGGCCTGGTATTCTGATCTTGCGCGACCGGGCGTGGCCGCGATAAGGCCACGCCCATGTCACCCCAGACCCCCATCACCGTCGCAGCCCTGTATCACTTTGCCCGCCTTCCCGATCCGGGCGCGCGGCAGGGGCCGCTGCTGGAGCTGTGCCGCGCGCAGGGCCTGTGCGGCACGCTGCTGTTGGCGCCCGAGGGGGTGAACGGCACCATCGCGGGTCCGCGCGCGGGCGTCCTGGCGGTGCTTGACCACATCCGCGCCTGGCCGGGCTTCGCGGGCCTGGACTGGAAGGAAAGCGCCGCCGACGCGCCCCCCTTTGCCCGCATGAAGGTCCGCCTGAAGGCCGAGATCGTGACCATGGGCCAGCCCGACATGGACCCGGCCACGACCACCGGCCATTACGTCGCGCCGCGCGACTGGAACGCGCTGATCGCCGCGCCCGACGTGGCCGTGATCGACACGCGCAACGATTACGAGGTCCAGATCGGCACCTTTCAGGGTGCCATCGACCCCGGCACCCGCAGCTTTCGCGACTTTCCGGCCTGGTGGCAGGGGAACGCCCATCGGTTCGAGGGCAAGCGCATCGCGATGTTCTGCACCGGTGGCATCCGCTGCGAGAAATCGACCAACTACCTGATCTCTCAGGGTGTCGATCAGGTCTATCACCTGCAGGGCGGTATCCTGAAATACCTGGAGGAGGTCCCCGAGGCCGACAGCGCCTGGCAGGGCGACTGCTTTGTCTTTGACCAGCGCGTCAGCCTGACCCACGGGCTGGCGCCGGGGCGGCACGGGCTGTGCCATGCCTGCCGCCGCCCCCTGGCCCCCGAGGACCGCGACCGCCCCGAATACGAGAAGGGCGTCAGCTGCCATCGCTGCGCCGAGGAATACGGCCCCGAGGATCGCGCCCGGTTCCGCGAAAGACAGCGCCAGATCTCGCGCGACGCCTGAGGCGCGCGGGGGTCAGCCCCGCACGCCGATCCCGCCCGCGGCGATGGCCGCCATGTTCAGGATGTCGCTGACCGTCGAATTGGTCGAGCAGATCTGGATGGGCCGCGCCACGCCCGTCAGGATCGGGCCGATCACGGTCGCGCCGGCCATCTCCTGCAGCAGCTTCACGGAAATCGACGCCGAATGCCGCGCGGGCACCACCAGCACATTGGCCGGCGCGGTCAGTCGGCTGAACGGATAGCGCGCGGCCGATTCCATGTTCAGCGCGACGTCCACGGTCATCTCGCCCTCGTATTCGAAATCGGCGCCGCGATCGTCCAGGACATGCGCGGCCTGCGCCATCTTGGTCGCGCGCTCGCTGACCGGATAGCCAAAGTTCGAAAACGACAGGAAGGCCACGCGCGGCTCCAGCCCCAGGCCGCGGGCCACGGCGGCGCCGCGGGTGGCGATATCGGCCAGATCCTCGGCCTCGGGCCATTCATGGACCAGCGTGTCGCCGATCAGCACGATGCGGCCCCGGTGCAGCACGGCAGTGATACCCACGGCCCCGTCCTGCGGGCGCACGTCAAAGACCTGCCCGATCTGGGCCAGCACCGGGGCGTTCTTGCGCGTGGCCCCGGTCACCAACCCGTCGCCATGCCCATGCGCCAGCATCAGCGCGGCAAAGATGTGGCGGTCGCGATTGGCCAGCTTGAACGCGTCCTCGCGGTCGACGCCCTTCCGTTGCAGGCGCTGATACAGAAATTCGTGATAGCTGTCCAAGTGGCGGGTGTTGGCGGCGTTCACGACGCTGATCTCGCGGAAGGCGTCGCCCATGCCCAGGGCCTCCAGCTCGGCCTTGACCTCGGCCTCGCGGCCCACGACCAGGGACTGGCCCATGCCGGTGCGCTGCCAGGCGACGGCGGCGCGCAGCACGCGCGGATCGTCGCCCTCGGCAAAGATCATCCGGGCCTGGGCCTGACGCGCGCGGGCATGCAGGCCCTGCAGGATCGCCGCCGTCGGGTCCATGCGGTTCTTCAGCGTCTGGACATAGCCGTCCATGTCGATGATCGGGCGCCGCGCGACGCCGGTGTCCATCCCGGCCTTGGCGACCGCGGGCGGGATCACGTGGATCAGCCGCGGATCGAAGGGCGTCGGGATGATGTAGTCGCGCCCGAACTGCAGCTTGCGGCCATAGGCGACGGCAACCTCATCGGGGACATCATCGCGCGCCAGTTTCGCCAGGGCCTCGGCGCAGGCGATCTTCATCTCGTCGTTGATGGCGCGGGCGTGGATGTCCAGCGCGCCGCGGAACAGATACGGGAACCCCAGGACGTTGTTCACCTGGTTGGGATAATCGCTGCGGCCCGTGGCCACGATCGCGTCGGGGCGCACGGCATGGGCGTCCTCGGGCGTGATTTCGGGGTCGGGGTTCGCCATGGCGAAGATCACCGGGCTGTCGGCCATGCTGGCGACCATGTCCTGGGTCACGGCACCCTTGGCGCTGACGCCCAGGAAGACGTCGGCGCCCTTCATGGCCTCCTCCAGCGTGCGGGCGGTGGTCACGACCGCATGGGCCGATTTCCACTGGTTCATGCCCTCGGTGCGGCCCTGATAGATCACGCCCTTGGTGTCGCACATGATGCAGTTGTCATGCCGCGCGCCCATCGACTTCAGCAGCTCCAGGCAGGCGATGCCCGCAGCACCCGCGCCGTTCAGCACGATCCGCACATCCTCGATCCGCTTGCCCGACAGCTCCAGCGCGTTCAGCAGGCCCGCGGCGCAGATGACTGCCGTGCCGTGCTGGTCGTCGTGGAAAACCGGGATGTCCATCAGCTCCTTCAGGCGCTGTTCGATGATGAAGCATTCCGGCGCCTTGATGTCCTCCAGGTTGATGCCCCCGAAGGTCGGGCCCATTAGCTTGACGGCATTGATGAATTCGTCGGCGTCCTCGGTGTCCAGCTCCAGGTCGATGGCGTTCACGTCCGCGAACCGCTTGAACAGCACCGCCTTGCCCTCCATCACCGGTTTGGAGGCCAGCGCGCCCAGATTGCCCATCCCCAGGATCGCCGTCCCGTTCGAGATCACCGCCACCATGTTGCCCTTGGTGGTGTAATCATAGGCGGTTTCCGGGCGGTCGGCGATGGCCTGCACCGGCACCGCGACGCCGGGCGAATAGGCCAGCGACAGGTCGCGCTGCGTGGTCATGGGGGTGGACGGGGTGATGTCGTATTTCCCCGGACGCGGCTCCATGTGATAGGCCAGCGCCTCCTCGGGGGTGATGCGGGTGCGGCTGGTCTTGTCGGTCATGGATGATCCCCCTTGCGTCGTCGGCCCTGCTTAGCCGGTTGATTCTGCTGGGGCAACGAACATGCGGGGGGCTTGCGCTAACATCGGACGCGGCGGGCGCTCAGATGGTGACCTTGACAAAGCTGTCGCGCAGGGCGGCGGACCAGGCGGCGCTCATCCGCGCGAAATCGGGGTCGCCGTCCAGGATGCGGCGGCGGGTGGTGACCGCGCAGGCATCCGTCTCGATCACCGCCAGGTCCAGCGGCATGCCGACGGACAGGTTCGACCGCAGCGTCGAATCCATCGACAGCAGCACCGCCTTTTGCGCGTCTGACAGGCTGGTGGCGGGAGTGACGACGCGGTCCAGGATCGGCTTGCCGTATTTATGCTCTCCGATCTGCAGGAAGGGGGTGTCCTCGGTCGCCTCGATGAAGTTGCCCTCGGGATAGATCAGGAACAGGCGCATGTCGCCGCCCTTGCGCTGACCGGCGACGATCATGCTGGCGGATGCCTGCTGTTTCAGGTCGCGGCACTGGTCGGCGATCTCGCGCCGGGTGCGGCACAGGGTGTCGCCGATGATCGTGGCCACCCGCAGCATGGTCGGCGCCTTGAGGATCGAGGTCGTCTCATCGGCCAGATCATCCTCGATCGCCTCCTCCAGGCGGGCGATGGTGGTCTGGGTGACCGACAGCGACCCGGCGGTCATGATGGCGATGATCCGTTCGCCCGGCGCCTCGAAGAAGAACATCTTGCGATAGCACGAGATGTTGTCCAGCCCCGCATTGGTGCGCGTGTCCGACAGCAGCACAAGGCCCGCATCCAGCTTCAGTCCGACGCAATAGGTCACCGGCAATCTTCCTGTTCCGTTCCGGCAGGCAGACTAGGACTGCACCGCGGAGGCTGCAATCTCTCGTTTCCGACAGTTTTCACCGTTGCCGGGTTTGGTGGCAGGGGACGGCCTGTCATCAAACTGTGGGTCGCCAAGGCGGGTGAAATCGCACATCGTGCAAATTCCACCACCAAGGGATGAACGCGCATGACCAAGACCTTTACCCTGACCCGCCGGGGATTCCTGTCCTCGGGTGCCGCCGGACTGACGCTGGCGGTGCTGCACCCCTATTCGGCGCGGGCCGAGGCGGGGCAGGCCCATCTGCGCATCATGGAGACCACCGACCTGCATGTGCATGTCTGGCCCTATGACTATTACGCCGACCGCGCGCAGGACACGGTCGGCCTGTCGCGCACCGCCGCCCTGGTCGAGGGCGTGCGCGCCGAGGCCACCAACAGCCTGCTGCTGGACAATGGCGATTTCCTGCAGGGCAACCCGATGGGCGATTACATCGCCTATGAACGCGGCATGCCCGAGGGCGCGACCCATCCGGTCATCGACGCGATGAACGCCCTGGGATTCGACGGCGGCTGTCTGGGCAATCACGAATTCAACTATGGGCTGGAGTTTCTGGGCGCCAGCCTGGCCGGAACGGGCTATCCGGTGGTCTGCGCCAATGTCGTGACCGAGGCGGGCGCGACCCCCGATCAGGACCGCACCCTGGTGCCGCCCTATGCCATCCTGGAGCGCGAGCTGGTGGACGGCGCGGGCGAGGCCCATCCGATCCGCATCGGCATCATCGGCTTTGTGCCGCCCACCATCATGCAATGGGACCGCGCCCATCTGGAGGGCCGCGTGACCACCCGCGACATCGTCGAGGCCGCGCAGGCCTGGGTGCCCGTCATGCGCGCCGAGGGCTGCGATCTGGTCATCGCGCTGGCCCATAGCGGCATCGGCGGCATGACCGCCGAGCCGGGGATGGAGAACGCGGCCATCCCGCTGGCGGGCATCGACGGCATCGACGTGGTCCTGACCGGCCATTCGCACGCCGTCTTTCCCGGCCCCGATTACGAGGGGGTCGAGGGCGTGGACGTGGCCGCAGGCACCATCGGCGGCAAGCCCGGCGTGATGGCGGGGTTCTGGGGGTCGCATATGGGGCTGGTCGATCTGCTGATGCAGCGGCAGGGCGACCGTTGGGTCGTGGCCAGCCACCAGGTCGAGGCGCGCCCCATCTATGCCCGCGACGACGAGGGCACCGTCAGCCCCCTGGTCGAGAGCGTCGCCGCCATCGAGCAGGCCACCGCGACCCAGCATCAGGAGACGCTGGACTATGTCCGTCGCGCCGTGGGCCAGACCAGCGCGCCGCTCTACAGCTATTTCGCGATGGTGGCGGATGATCCGTCGGTCCAGATCGTGTCGAACGCCCAAAGCTGGTACATCGCGCAGATGCTGGCGGGAACCGAGCATGAGGGCCTGCCCATCCTGTCTGCCGCAGCCCCTTCAAGGCGGGCGGTCGGGGCGGCCCGGATTACTTTACCGACGTGCCCGCGGGCGACATCGCCATCCGCAACGTTGCGGACCTGTATCTGTACCCCAACACCATCCGCGCCGTGCGCATCACCGGGGCGCAGGTCAAGGATTGGCTGGAGCGCAGCGCCGGCGCCTTCAACCGGATCGAACCGGGGCAGGCGGATCAGCCGCTGCTGAACCCGGATTTCCGCAGCTATAATTTCGACGTGATCGACGGGGTGACCTATCGGATCGACCTGTCGCAGCCGTCACGCTTCGACGGTGACGGGGCGCTGGCCGATGCGGATGCGCATCGGATCGTGGATCTGGCGATCGACGGCCAGCCCATCGACCCGGAGGCCGAGTTCATCGTGGCCACGAACAACTACCGCGCCTCGGGCGGGGGGTCGTTTCCGGGCGCGGATGGCAGCACTATCGTGTTCGAGGGGCCCGACACCAACCGCGACGTGATCGTGCGCTTTATCGTCGAACAGGGCACAATCGACCCCGCAGCGGACGGCAACTGGTCCTTTGTCCCGCAGGAGGGCGCGACGGTGCTGTTCGAGACGGGGCCGGGTGCCGCGACCTATGCCGATGCCGTGACCGCCCTGACGCTGGAGCCCGCCGGAGAGACGGGCGACGGCTTTGTCCGCTATCGGATCACGCTGTGAGGTCGGGGGCCGGGGGGCTTCCCCCGGCCTTCCGCAGGGCTATTGGGCGATCTCCTCGACCCTGACCATGACATCCATGTCCTCGGCGCCCGTGCCCAGGGCCACGCCGCGGATCGGGGCGGCGTCATGCGCATCCAGCCCCGAGCCAAGCCGCACATAGCGGTCATCCGGACAGCAGCGGTTGGCCGCGTCGAAGCCGACCCATCCCAGCCCCTCGACCATGATCTCGGCCCAGGCATGGGCGGCGTCATGGGCCTGCCCGTCGATGGTCGAATGCAGATAGCCCGACACATAGCGCGCAGGCAGGCCGCGCAGGCGGGCCAGCGCGGTCAGGGCATGGGTGTGGTCCTGGCAGACCCCCTCTCCCTGGGCCAGGGCCTCGGCGGCGGTGGTGGCGTTGTCGGTCACGCCGGGGCGGAACGCGATACGGTCGCTGATCGCGGCCGACAGCTGATGCGCCAGATCCAGGCCGTCGGTCCCGGTGACCGAACCCGCCAGCTCGCGCAGCGCCCGGTCGGGTTTGGTGACGGGGCTGTCGCGCAGATAGGTCAGCGGGTTGATCATCTCGCGGTGGCCGCGCAGGACGCCCGCCATGTCGCGGGTGTCGATGCGGCCGCTGATGCGGACCGTGACGTGATCGACCGGGCCGCGCACGGTCCAGCCCTCGATCCAGTCGCCCGCGCCGTCGCGAAATCCCGGACCCCGGATGCCGCCCGACACGTCGATCTGCCAGTCATGGGTCTTTTGCCCCTCGAAGACCGAGGGGGTCAGGCGCAGGCTCTGCACCAGGTTCCGGATCGGCTGGTCATAGCGATAGACCGTCTCGTGAGAGATCTTGAGCTTCATGATCTAGACGCCTCCCAGCAGGTAGTCCTGATGGACCAAGTTCGAGATGGTGGAGAGTTCCTGGATGAACCAGCTGAGGAATTCGTGCAGCCCCTCGTCAAAGATCATCTCGATGTCGCGGGCCTGCAGGGCGGCCAGCACCTCGCGCGCCTTGTCGCGGGCGCTGGTGGGCACCCCGTCGCCATAGCGGCGCGCCAGACCCTCCAGGTGCCACACGGTTTCATACAGCGAGGTGATCAGCGCGCGCGGGCTTTCCCCGTTCAGGATCAGGAAATCGGCCACCTGACCGGCGGTGATGTCGCCGCCATAGGCCCAGTGATAGGCCCTGTGCGCCGACAGCGCCCGCAGGATCACCTGCCACTGATAGGTGTCCAGCCCAGATCCCACGAACTCGATCCGGGGCAGCAGGACGAAATACTTGACGTCCAGCAGGCGGGCGGTCGCGTCGGCCCGCTCCAGCCCGTATCCCAGGTTCATGAAATGCCAGCCGTCGTTGCGCAGTTGCGTCGCGTTGATCGCGCCGCGCACGGTCGAGGTGTGGCTGGTGGTGAAATCGGTCAGGGATGCGGTGTCCAGCTTGGCGCGGGGCAAGCGCTCGATCTTGCGCAGCTCCTGGTAGGACACGTTCAGCGCGTCCCAGACCTGGCTGGTCAGGGCGGTGCGGACGATGCGCCCGGCCTCGCGCGCCTTCTCTAGGCAGCTGGCCACGGATGAGGGGTTGGCGCGGTCGAAAAAGATGAACTCCTCTATGTTCTCCTGGGTGATCGCGCCGTATTTCTCGGCAAACATGTCCGAGCTGCCCGAGGCCTGCAGCAGCGAATTCCATTCGTTCTGATACCCCAGCTCGGTGTTGGGCAGCAGCGTGATGCGCTGGCCCACATCCAGCAGGCGGGCGGCGGTTTCGGCGCGTTCCAGATGGCGGCCCATCCAGAACAGGTTGGACGCGGTGCGGCTGAGCATAGTCGTTCCCCCTCTCATTCCGACAGGACCCAGGTGTCCTTGACACCCCCGCCCTGTGACGAGTTCACGACCAGCGACCCCTCGCGCAGCGCCACGCGGGTCAAGCCCCCCGGCACCAGCTCGATCCGGTCGCCGCAGAGGCAATAGGGGCGCAGGTCCACATGGCGCGGCGCAATGCCCTCCTCGACGAAGGTCGGGCAGGTCGACAAGGCCAGCGTGGGCTGGGCGATATAGTTCGACGGATTGGCCTGGATCTTGGCGCGGAAGGCCTCGATCTCCTCCTTGGTGGATTTCGGGCCGACCAGCATGCCATAGCCGCCCGATCCGTGGACCTCCTTGACGACCAGATCGCCAAGGTTCTCCATGACATAGCGGTAATCGTCATCCTTCCACAGCGTCCAGGTCTGGACGTTGTTCAGGATCGGCTCCTCTCCCAGATAGAAGCGGATCATCTCGGGGACAAAGGTATAGATCGCCTTGTCATCGGCCACGCCCGCGCCCGGTGCCGAACAGATCGACACCCCGCCCGACCGATAGACATCCATCAGCCCCGGAATGCCCAGCATCGAATCGGGGCGGAAGCACAGCGGGTCCAGATAGGGGTCGTCGATCCGGCGATAGATCACGTCCACGCGCTTTGGGCCGGTGGTGGTGCGCATATAGCAGAACTCGCCATCGACGAACAGATCCTGCCCCTCGACCAGCTCGACCCCCATCAGGTTGGCCAGAAAGCTGTGCTCGTAATAGGCGCTGTTGTAATGGCCCGGCGTCAGGATCACGCAGGTCGGGCGGTCGTTGCATTTCGCAGGCGCCACCGATTCCAGCGTGCGGCGCAGAAGGTCGGGATATTGGTCCACCGGCTCGATCCGGTTGCCGCGGAACAGCTGCGGGAACATGCGCATCATGATCTCGCGGTTTTCCAGCATATAGCTGACGCCGGACGGCGTGCGGCAGTTGTCCTCAAGGACATAGAACTCGTCCTTGGCGGTGCGGACCAGGTCGATGCCGATGATGTGGGAATAGATGCCGCGGGGCGGCACGACGCCGACCACGGCCTTTTCATAGGCCTCGTTCTGATAGACCAGGCGGGCCGGGATGCGGCCCGCGCGGATGATCTCTCCACGGCCATAGACGTCGCGCAGGAACGCGTTCAGCGCCCGGGCGCGCTGTTTGATGCCCCGCTCCAGCTTGCGCCACTCGGCCTGCTCGAAGACGCGGGGCATCATGTCGAAGGGGATCAGCCGGTCCGGATCGCCGCCCTCGCCATAGACGGCAAAGGTGATGCCGATGCGGCGGAACAGCGCCTCGGCCTCGGCCTGCTTCATCTGGCGGAAATCGTCGGGCATGGTCTCGACCCAGTCCCGCAGCCGGGCATAGGGGTCGCGAACGCGGTCGCCTTCGAACATCTCGTTGTAATAACTCATTATCCCCCCAATGTACTAACGCACCGTTCGCCCGGGCTGTTCTGTGATCCTGATGATCCGCGCCCGGTTCCACGATGTCCACAGAAGAACCGGGGCCGTTGCCCAATAGTTCCGCATCACCCCCGCAGGGGCCACGCCGACCCGGGCAATCCGCACGCCGGTTGCGCGATTCCTGGGCAGATCAGGTCAGTTCGACCGCCAAAGCCGTGCCTTCGCCGCCACCGATGCAAATGGCCGCGACGCCGCGCCGCAGCCCGCGCGCCTGCAGCGCATGGATCAGCGTCACGATGATGCGCGCCCCCGATGCGCCGATCGGGTGGCCCAGGGCGCAGGCGCCGCCATTCACATTGACGCGGTCATGGGACAGGCTCATCCGCGCCATGAAGGCCATTGGCACGACGGCAAAGGCCTCGTTCACCTCCCACAGATCGACGCTGTCCCTGTCCCACCCGATCCGCGCCAGCAGCTTTTCGGCGGTCGGGACGGGGGCGGTCGGGAACTGGCCCGGCGCCTGCGCGTGGCTGGCATAGCCCACGATGCGCGCCAGCGCGCCTTCGGCCCGCGTCCCCAGCACCAGCGCCGCCGCCCCGTCCGAGATGCTGGAGCTGTTGGCCGCCGTCACCGTGCCATCCGCGCGAAAGGCCGGTTTCAGCAGCGGGATCTTGTCGGGGCGGGCCAGGCCGGGCTGTTCGTCGGTCTCGACAATGGTGACCTTGCCGCGCGCGGGCACGGTGACCGGCGCAATCTCGGTGGCAAAGGCGCCGCTGGCGATGGCCTCCTGCGCGCGGGTCAGGCTGGTCAGGGCATAGTCGTCCTGCGCCTGCCGCGAGAACGCGAATTCGGCCGCGCAATCCTCGGCGAAGGTGCCCATCAGGCGGCCCTTGTCATAGGCGTCCTCCAGCCCGTCCAGGAACATGTGGTCCAGCGCCTGCGCATGGCCCAACCGCGCGCCCGCCCGCATCCGGGGCAGCAGATAGGGGGCGTTCGACATGCTCTCCATGCCGCCCGCGACCACGAGATCGGCGCTGCCCGCCAGGATCATGTCGGCACCCATCATCGCGGCCTGCATCCCCGATCCGCACATCTTGTTCAGCGTGGTGGCGGGCACCTCTTGGCCCAGCCCGCCCGCGAAGCCGGCTTGGCGGGCGGGCGCTTGGCCCTGACCGGCAGGCAGCACGCAGCCCATGAACAGCGCGTCCGGCTGGGGTTGTCCGGCCCGCGCCAGGGCTGCGGCGATGGCCGCGCCGCCCAGATCGGCCGCCGCGACGCCCGACAGCGCGCCCATCAGCCCGCCCATCGGCGTGCGCGCGGCGCCCAGCACATAGATGTTTCGATTTGTCATGATCTTCCCCCCTGACGGTCCTGCCCTGCGCTTACCGGATCGTAACCTTTTGGGTCTAGTCAAGGGTGCAGGAACGCAAGGAAGGCCTGATCATGCAGTTCATCGTCGAGGATGCCGAATCCCATCTGAACATCAAGGTGACGGAATCGCGGATCGACGCGGCCATTGCGACCCTGTTCAAGGACAAGCTGCGCGAGATCGTGGTCAAGAACCGCAAATCGGTTCACCTGGACATGGGGTCGGTGGATTTCATGGACAGCTCCGGGCTGGGGGCCATGATCGCGGTCCGCAAAAGCCTGCCCGAAAATCTTGCGCTGGTGCTGCTGGCGCTGACGCCCAATGTCGAACGGGTGTTCCGACTGACGCGGATGGACAGCGTCTTCGACATCCAGCCCCTCACCGCTCAGAAGGAGCCACGTGAATGACACCCACCGAACGGTCCGATCCGGGAATCGGGAACCGCGCCGCGACGCTGACCCAGCCGATGTTCCACCGCGTGCTGAACGCGCATCCGCTGACCGTGCGCGACACCCTGCAGGATGTCCGCCACCGCTTTCGCGGAGAGGTCAGCGACGACACCCTGGGCCGGCTGGAGCTGGTCCTGGCCGAGGTGATGAACAACGTCGCCGAACACGCGCCCCTGGGGCAGGCCGCCCCCGGGCCGGGGCCCCTGCCGGTGATCCACCTGTGCATCGTGCGCCACAATTCCGGGCTGGCCTGCGCGCTGACCGATGACGGCGTGTCGCTGCCCGATGACTGCCTGCTGCCCCGCAGCCTGCCGGACATGGTCGCGGACGATCTGCCCGAGGGCGGCTTCGGCTGGTTCCTGATCCAGGACCTGACGCAGGCGCTGTGCTACTACCGCGAGGAAAGCCGCAACTATCTGGCCTTCAGCATCCCCTTTGCCCAACTGGAGGCCAGCTGAGCGTCAGTTGACCAGCCCGACCAGATGGTACCTGCCATCCTGAAAGGCCGTGAACATGTCGCCCACCTCCGGGTGGTCCAGCGGCTCGCCCGAGGCGTCCGGCTCCAGGTTCTGTTCCGAGACATAGGCCACGTAATAGGTGGCCTCGGTCTCGGCGAACAGGTGATAGAAGGGCTGGTCCCGGTCGGGGCGCGAACCCTCTGGGATCGATTCGTACCATTCCTCGGTATTGGCGAATTCCGGATCGACGTCGAAGATCACCCCGCGGAACGGGCGCGTGCGGTGCCGGACGACCTGGCCCAGGCTGTATTTCGCGTGGCGGCTCTGGGCCTGCATCCGGGGGGGTTCCATCTGTCCATCCGCGATCATTCGGAAATAAGCGCGCGTTCTAACGCGCCACGGTGATTCTGTCCACCGGATGCCCGAAAGCTGCGCGCGACCCTAGTCGACGCGCATCAGGTGGCGGCCGCTGTCGGTCAGCAGATGGACGGCGCCCTGCTCGATCACCGCGGCCGACAGGGGGCGCCCATAGGCCGCTCCGCCATCCAGGTTCAGGCGGTTGCGATACAGCCTCGGCGCCTCCAGCGCGGTGTGGCCATGCACGACAAGCGTGCCGTGATCGGCGTCGCTGTCCAGGAACCCCTGCCGGATCCAGACCAGATCGCCCTCGGCCTGGTTCTGCAGATCCACCCCCGGCCGGACGCCCGCATGAACCACCAGCGCCAGCGGATGCAGATACCACAGCGGCAGCGCCGCCAGAAAGCGCGCGTGATCCGCAGGCACCGCCGCCCGCGCGTCGCGCAGTAGCGCATCGCGCGGCTGATCCGGGTCCACCCCATAGGACCGCAGCGTGGCCGCGGCCCCCAGACCCGGATGATCCACCCAATGCTGACCCGAGGACAGGCCGGGGTCGATCCAGTCCGGGCTGTTCAGGAATGCCGGCAGAAAGCGGTCGTGATTGCCGCGGGTCACGATCCAGGGCCGCCCGGCGCGCTGTCCCTGCATCAGATGCTCGACCACGCCGCGCGAATCGGGGCCGCGGTCGATCAGGTCGCCGACATGGGCGATGACCGCGTCAGGGCCTCCGTCGTCAAAGATCCGCTGATGCGCAGCCTTGAGCAGGTCCAGCTGTCCGTGAATGTCGCCGATCGCATAAAGTCGCATCTGTCCCCTGACCGTGGCGCGCGGCAGGCAGGCCGCACGCCCCATGGCTAGGGGCGTGCGGGGCCAAGGTCAAACCTCGAATTGCAGGCGGCGGGCCTGAAGGAACTTGCCGGTGTTCTGCAGCGTGGCCAGGGCCTCGTCGCTTATCGCCTCGTCCAGGTACAGGATCGCGATGGCATCCGCGCCATTGGCGGACCGCCCCAGGGTAAAGTTCGCGATGTTCACGCCCAGATCGCCCAGGGTCATGCCCAGAGCGCCGATCACGCCCGGCACGTCCTTGTTGCGGGTATACAGCATGTGGTGGCCGACCTCGGCATCGACATTGATCCCGCGGATCTGAATAAAGCGCGGCTTGCCGTCGCTGAACACGGTGCCTGCGATAGACCGCTCGCGCGTCTCGGTCACGCAGGTGACCTTGACGTAACCCTCAAAGGCGCCGGCCTTGTCCTGCTTAGTCGTCGACACCTGCACGCCGCGCTCCTTGGCCATGACCGGCGCGGAGACCATGTTCACGTCCGGGTTGCCCGCCTTCATCACGCCCGCGATCACCGCCGCGTTCAGCGCGTTCAGGTTCATTTCCGACACGACGCCGTCATACAGCACATTGATCGCTTTGATTGGCTCATCGGTCATCTGGCCCACAAAGGCGCCCAGATGCGATGCCAGCTTGATCCACGGCCCCATCACGGCGGCCTCCTCGGCGGTGACGGACGGCATGTTCAGCGCATTCTGAACCGCGCCCGACAGCAGGTAATCCGACATCTGTTCGGCCACCTGCAGGGCGACGTTCTCCTGCGCCTCGGTGGTGGCGGCGCCCAGGTGGGGCGTCACGACGACGTTGGGCAGGTTGAACAGTGGGCTGTCCGTCGCGGGCTCGACCGCAAACACGTCGAACGCCGCACCGGCCACGCGGCCATCCTTCAGCGCCTCGGCCAGCGCCTCCTCGTCCACCAGGCCGCCGCGGGCGCAGTTGATGATCCGCACGCCCTTCTTCAGCTTGGCGATCGCCTCACGCGACAGGATGTTCTTCGTCTTCTCGGTCAGCGGCACGTGGAAGGTGATGAAATCGGCCCGTCCCAGCAGATCGTCCAACTCGACCTTGGTGACGCCCAGCTCCTTGGCGCGGTCCTCGGACAGGAAGGGGTCATAGGCCAGCACCTTCATGTGCAGGCCCAGGGCGCGGTCGATCACGATCCCGCCGATATTGCCCGCGCCGATCACGCCCAGGGTCTTGTTGAACAGCTCGACCCCCATGAAGCGGTTCTTTTCCCATTTCCCGGCATGGGTGCTGACGCTGGCCTCGGGCAGCTGGCGGGCGACCGCGAACATCATCGCGATGGCATGCTCGGCGGTGGTGACGCTGTTGCCAAACGGCGTGTTCATCACGATCACGCCCTTCTTGCTGGCGGCGGGGATGTCGACATTGTCGACCCCGATGCCCGCGCGACCGATCACCTTCAGGTTGGTGGCGGCCTCCAGCAGCTTGTCGGTCACCTTGGTGGCCGACCGGATGGCCAGCCCGTCATACTGCCCGATGATCTCGGCCAGCTTTTCCTTGTCCTTGCCCAGATCGGGAAGGTAATCCACCTCGACCCCGCGATCGCGGAAGATCTGGACGGCGGTTTCCGACAGCTTGTCGGACACGAGAACCTTCGGCATGTCATTCGTCCTTGCAAGGGCATCGGGGCCAGGCCTCGCCGACGCCACGTTTCTTCTTCAGGAAAATATCCCGGGGGTCCGGGGGCTGGCCCCCGGTCCTCTCGGCTTATTGGGCGGCCAGCTCGGCGCGATAGGCCCATTCGATCCACGGCATCAGCGCTGCGACATCGCTGGTCTCGACCGTCGATCCGCACCAGAGGCGCAGGCCCGCAGGCGCGTCGCGATAGGCGCCGGCGTCCAGCGCCACGCCTTCCTTCTCCAGCCGCTTGGCCACGGCCTTGGCGAAGGCCGCCCCGTCCTTGATCTCCGGATCGGTGAACTTCAGGCAGACGCTGGTGGTCGAACCCGTCGCCTGGTCCTCGGCCAGATCCGCGATCCAGTCTTTGTCCGCGATGAAATCGCGCACCGCAGCCGCGTTGGCATCCGCCCGCGCGATCAGCGCATGCAGGCCGCCCAGCCCTTGGGCCCATTTCAGCGCGACCAGATAATCCTCGACCGCCAGCATGGACGGCGTGTTGATCGTCTCACCCTTGAAGATGCCCTCGATCAGCTTGCCACCCTTGGTCATGCGGAAGATCTTGGGCAGCGGCCAGGCGGGGGTATAACTCTCCAACCGTTCGACGGCGCGCGGCGACAGGATCAGCACGCCATGCGCCCCCTCTCCGCCCAGCACCTTCTGCCAGCTGAAGGTCACCACATCCAGCTTGTCCCACGGCAGGTCCATCGCGAAGGCTGCGCTGGTCGCGTCGCAGATGGTCAGGCCATCGCGGTCGGCGGGAATCGCATCGCCGTTGGGCACGCGTACGCCGCTGGTGGTGCCGTTCCAGGTGAACACGACGTCCTTGTCGAAATCGACCTCTGCCAGATCGACGATTTTGCCGTAATCGGCCTTGCGCACCACCGCGTCCAGCTTCAGCTGCTTGACCGCGTCGGTGACCCAGCCCTCGCCAAAGCTTTCCCAGGCCAGCATCTCGACGGGGCGCTGACCCAGCAGGGTCCACATCGCCATCTCGACCGCGCCGGTATCAGAGCCGGGCACGATGCCGATGCGGTAATCGGCCGGCACACCCAGGACCGCGCGGGTCAGGTCGATGGCCTCGGCCAGCTTGGACTTGCCGACAGCGGCGCGATGCGAACGGCCTAGGGGGGCGTCCGACAGCATGTCCAGGGAATAATGGGGGATCTTGGCGCAGGGGCCCGAAGAAAAGCGCGGGTTTTCCGGGCGCGCAGCCGGGATCGGATGATCGGTCATCTGGCTAGCCTTCCAGCTAAAAAGCCCCTCGTTGGGGAGGGGTGTCCCATCGACCGACCTAAGGCCCCGCCCGCTCTGGCGCAAGAAAAAACTTTGCCCTACACCCGGACGCAACCGCACAAGGACCGCCCCCATGTTCACCGTCTCGCTGATCGCGGCGCCTGCCGCAGCCAATCTGGATGATGCTTTGCCCGGCGGTCTGGCCGACCGGTGGGGCGGCGATGTGACGCGCTGGCTGTCGCCGGGCGTGGCCGCCGAATTCGATATCGCGACCCCGCCGCAGGATGCCGATCAGGTCTGGTCCGACCTGCAGATGATCGGCATCGACCTGGCGATCCAGCCGGCGGGCGGGCGGCGCAAGCGCATCCTGATCGCCGACATGGATTCGACCATGATCAACCAGGAATGCATCGACGAGCTGGCCGACATGGCAGGTTTCGGCCCCCGCGTGGCCGAAATCACCGCCCGCGCCATGAACGGAGAGCTGGATTTCAACGCCGCCCTGACCGAACGCGTGGCGCTGCTGGCCAACCTGCCCGAGGCGGTCATCGCGCAGGTCCTGGCCGAGCGTATCACCTATGCTGCGGGCGGGCCGGCGCTGGTCGCGACCATGCGCGCGCATGGGGCCTATACCGCGCTGGTGTCGGGGGGCTTCACCAGCTTTACCCAAGCCGTGGCGCAGACCCTTGGCTTTGACGAACATCGGGCCAACACGCTGTTGACGCAGGACGGGGTGCTGACCGGTCAGGTCGCCCTGCCCATCCTGGGCCGCGAGGCCAAGGTCGACGCCCTGACCCAGATCGCCGCCCGCCTTGGCACCACGCCGCAGAACGCCATCGCGGTGGGCGACGGGGCCAACGACCTGGGGATGATCCAGCTGGCCGGTGCCGGGGTGGCGCTTCATGCGAAACCCGCGGTGGCAGCCCAGGCCCAGATCCGCATCAACCACGGCGACCTGACCGCGCTGCTGTATCTGCAGGGCTTTGCGGACGACGATTTCGTCACACCCTGACCCGTTTCCTGCCCCCATTCCGAAAGCGCCGATGATGATGTTCGACCTGACCGCCGATCTGGTGATGCTGCTGATGCTGGCGGCCTTTGCCGCAGGGTTCGTCGATGCGATCGCGGGCGGAGGCGGGCTGATCACCCTGCCCATCCTGATGCTGGCGGGCCTGTCGCCCGCGCAGGCGCTGGCCACGAACAAGGTGCAGGGCGTCTTTGGCGCGGGCACCGCGGCGCTCAGCTATGCGGCACGAGGGTTGGTCGATCTGCGCAGCCAATGGCGATCGGCGCTGATCGCGGGGGCGGCGGGGGCTGCGGGCGCGGTGCTGGTCAGCGCGATTCCGACCGACGGGCTGCGGCTGATCCTGCCGGTGATCCTGATCGGCATCGCGCTGTTCTTTGCGTTCAAGCCGGGGTTGAACGACCTGGACCGCACGCGCCGCCTGACGCCGCTGGTCTTTGCGGCGACGGTGGTGCCGTTCATCGGCTTTTATGACGGGCTGATCGGGCCGGGGGCGGGGGCGTTCTACATGATCGGCTTCGTCACCCTGGCCGGATACGGCGTGCTGAAGGCCACGGCGCATACCAAGCTGTTGAACTTTGCCTCGAATCTGGGCGGGCTGGGGGCCTTCGCGCTGGTCGGTCAGCCGCTGTGGCTGCTGGGCATGGCGATGGGGGCGGCACAGATCGCGGGGGCGATGCTGGGGGCGCGGCTGGCCTCGCGCATCGGCGCGCGGCTGATCAAGCCGCTGCTGGTCGTGACCTCGACCCTGCTGGCGGGGCGGCTGATCTGGCAGATGATCTGAGGCCCCGTATCCGGCGCCACCTCTGCCAAGGGGCGCCGGTTCGGGGGCAGGGGGACGGGACGGGGGTATCCCGTCCTGTCAGTTAACCACGACTGCATGTCGGGGATGTGACGGTGCTCAGCCGGGAAAGCCGGGCGCGCGGCGCAGGTTGCCGGTGACCAGGCCGCGACAGTTCAGGATCGGGCCGTCCAGGTGCGCCTGCGCCGCCGGGTGGCCCGCGTCCAGCACCCCCAGATGGATCAGCAGCGCGGTGATCGCGGCCTCGCTGGCGCGGGTGCCGCCATCGGTGATCTTGAGCGCGACGCCCAGGCCCTGATCGGGCAGGATCGCCACGAACACCGCCTCGGCCCCGGTCTTGATGGCGGCAACCCCGTTCATGGCGCGCATCAGCTCGGTGCAGGACCGGCCCTCTCCGGCGACCATGTCGGGATGGGTGCGCATCGCGTCGACCAGCCGCCGCATGGCTTGGCCGCGCCGGTCGGTGCCCGGGTTGGCGAACCGCGCCATCGCGCGGGCCAGCCCCTCGACCGTGCAGGCCCAGTTCGGGGCGGAACAGCCGTCGATGCCAAAGCCGGGGCTGTCCTCGTCGGTGACCTCCTCGAAGGCGGCCTTGACGGCGCGCTGGACCGGGTGGTCGGGTTCGACATAATCCGGCCCGCCTTTCAGGTGGCGGTTCAGCGTCAGAAAGCCCGCATGCTTGCCCGAACAGTTGTTGTGCAGCTGGCAGGGCGCGGTGTCCGAACAGGTCAGGCGGCGGTTCTCGGCCGCGTCGCGGGGCATGTGGCAGCCGCAGCGCAGGTCCGGTTCGCCCAGCCCCAGCCCGGTCAGCCAGTCGTCCACGGCCGCGACATGCATCGCCGCCCCCGAATGGCTGGCGCAGGCCAGGGCCAGCTGGCGGTCGGTCAGCCCCGCCGCGTCGGCCGCCCCGCTTTCGATCAGGGGCAGCGCCTGGATCATCTTGCACGACGACCGGGGATAGATCACCTGCCCGGGCACGCCCCAGGCCTCGACCACGCCATGCGCGTCGCAGATGACCGCATGGCCGCGATGCAGGCTTTCGCACAGGGGGCCGCGCCACAGTTCGATCATGTCCGCAGACCGCATGGTTTTTCCCTGACAATTGCGCGATTGTGCTTGCGCGGCCTTTCACGGGCGGCGATTTTCGCTATCCTGACGACAGATGGTTGAAAAGACCACAGCAATCAGGAAGAACGCCGGGCGAAGCGGCGAATTGAATGGCAGGAGGCCAGAGCATGATTACCACCACCCTGCGCGGACTGGGCGCCAGCCTTGTCCTGATCGCCGGATTGGGCACGGCTGTTGCGCAAGAATCCAGCAATGTCGTGGCGACCGAAGGGGACTGGACGGTCTTCGCGGCGGACAATCCGCGCGAATGCTGGGCCGTGTCGCCCCCGCGCTCGACCCTGAACACCCGCAACGGACAGCCTACCGAGGTGTCGCGCGGCGACATCCGCCTGTATGTGGCCTATCGCCCGGGCCAGAACGGCGAGGTCAGCTTCAGCGGCGGCTATCCCTTCGCCCCCGATTCGACGGTCGAGGTCGATGTCGGTGGCCGCACCTTCAACCTGTTCACCGAGGCCGAGAGCGCCTGGACCGGCAGCCCCTCCGACGATGAGGCGCTGATCGCAGCCCTGCGCGCCGGATCGTCTGCCGTCGTGACCGGCCGTTCGGCCCGCGGCACCACGACCAAGGACACGTTCAGCCTGTCGGGCATCACCGCCGCGACGAACACCGCGCGGTCGCGCTGCCAGTAAGGCCGAAGGCCCACGACATTCTCAGGGACGGCGCCGGTTGATTTCCGGCGCCGCCTGTCTTATGTCCGGCACCTTACGCAAATCTCCGGGTGGCCCATGACCGTCGTTCCCATGCAGGCCGCAGGCGCGGCCCCGATCACGCAAGACGTGCTGACCATTCCGCGCAAGCTGCCGGACGGGGGGCTGACGAACATCGTCGGCCTGACCCGCGCGCAGCTGCTGGACGCGCTGCTCGCCGCCGGGACGCCCGAACGTCAGGCCAAGATGCGCGTGGGTCAGGTCTGGCAGTGGGTCTATCACTGGGGCGTGCGCGATTTCGCCCAGATGACCAACCTGGCCAAGGATTACCGCGCCCTGCTGGCCCGGAATTTCGAAATCACCCTGCCCGAGGTCGTGACGCGCCAGGTCAGCAATGACGGCACCCGCAAATATCTTGTCCGCATCGCCGGCGGCCATGAGGTCGAGGTCGTCTATATCCCCGAGGAGGGCCGCGGCACGCTGTGTGTCAGCAGCCAGGTCGGATGCACGCTGACATGTTCCTTCTGCCACACGGGCACGCAGAAACTGGTCCGCAACCTGACCGCCGGCGAAATCGTGGGCCAGCTGATGCTGGCGCGCGACGATCTGGGCGAATGGCCCGTCCAGGGCGCCCCCAAGGATGAGACACGGCTGATCAGCAACATCGTCCTGATGGGCATGGGCGAGCCCTTGTACAATTTCGACAATGTCCGCGACGCGATGAAGATCGTGATGGACAATGAGGGCCTGTCCCTGTCGCGCAGGCGGATCACCCTGTCCACCAGCGGGGTGGTCCCCGAGATCGCCCGCACCGCGCGCGAGATCGGCTGCCTGCTGGCCGTCAGCTTTCACGCCACCACCGATGAGGTCCGCGACCGCCTGGTGCCCATCAACAAGCGTTGGAACATCGCCACGCTGCTGGACGCGCTGCGCGAATACCCGCGCCTGACCAACAGCGAACGCATCACCTTCGAATACGTGATGCTGGCGGGGGTGAACGACAGCGATGCCGACGCGCACCGCCTGGTCGAGCTGATCCGCGGCATTCCGGCCAAGATCAACCTGATCCCGTTCAACGAATGGCCCGGCGCGCCCTACAAACGCTCCAGCAACAACCGCATCCATGCGTTCGCGGACATCATCCACAATGCGGGATACGCCAGCCCGATCCGCACCCCGCGCGGAGAGGACATCATGGCCGCCTGCGGCCAGCTGAAATCCGCGACCGAACGGGGCCGCAAGTCGCGCGCCCAGATCGCGGCCGAAACCGCCTAGCGGCGCTTGGACCCGCGGGGCAGGGTCGTGCGGTTGCCGCGCGGCCCGGTCTGGACGGGGGTGTTGTCGCGATTCTCGTCATGCAGCTTGCGCCAGCGGTCCAGGCGGCCCGCGTCCAGCGTGCCGGCGCGCACCGCCGCCTGCACCGCGCAGCCCGGCTCATGCGCATGGGTGCAGTCGCGGAACCGGCATTGGGGCGCCAGCTCGGTGATCTCGGCAAACAGCATCTCGATGCCCACGGCGACGTCGGCCACGTGCAGCGTGCGCATGCCGGGCGTGTCGATGACCCAGCCCCCTCCCGCCACCGGATGCAGCGACCGCGATGTGGTGGTGTGCCGTCCCTTGGCGTCCGATTCGCGGATATCGCCTGTGGCCTGCGCATCGCGCCCCGACAGCGTGTTCAGCAGCGTCGATTTCCCCACCCCGGACGAGCCGACCAGCGCGACCGTCCGCCCCGGTCCGCACCAGGGCGCCAGCACGTCCGCCGCATCGGGCGATTTCGCGTTCAGCGCCACGACCTGCAACCCGCGCTGCAGGGTGCGGGCGCGGTCCAGCCAGTCGGAGGTGTCGTCCACCTTGTCGATCTTGGTCAGCACGATCACCGGGTCGGTCCCGGCCTCGTTCGCCAGGGCCAGATAGCGTTCCAGACGCGCCGGGTTGAAATCGTCATTGCACGATGTGACCACGAACAGCGTGTCCACATTGGCTGCGATCAGCTGGCGGGCATCGGCGCCCTCGGTCCGGCGGCGCAGCAGGGCGCGGCGGTCCAGCAGGCGGGCCACCACGCGCGTGTCACCCTTAGCCAGCACCCAGTCCCCCACCGCGTAATCGGCGGTCGAGGCATGGATCGGCAGGTCCAGCCGCACCTGGCCCGCGCCGGTTTCGGCCATCAGCCGCGACCGGTGCACGGCGGCGATGCGCATGGGCACAAGCCCCGCATCGTCGTCCGTCAGCTGATCGGCAAAGAAGGGCACCCAGCCCAGATCGTCCAGCGTGTTTGTCATGCGTTCTGCATGATCGGGCCACGGGCGCGATGCAAGCGTTTCATGCGGGCGTCCAGGCGTCGATGATGGCCACGGCCTCGTCCGCGGTCTCGACATAGCGGATCAGGTCCAGGTCGGTGGCGCTGATGGTGCCCGCGCGGGCCAGCGCCTGCCAGTTGATGATGCCGTCCCAGAATTCCGCACCGAACAGCAGGACGGGGATGCGGGCCATGCGGCCGGTCTGGATCAGGGTCAGCGCCTCGAACAGCTCGTCCAGGGTGCCGAAGCCGCCGGGGAACACCGTGATCGCGCGGGCGCGCATCAGGAAGTGCATCTTGCGGATCGCGAAATAGTGGAAGTTGAAGCACAGGTCCGGCGAGACATAGGGGTTGGGCGCCTGCTCGTGCGGCAGCACGATGCCCAGGCCGATCGACTGGCCGCCGACCTCATGCGCACCCAGATTGCCCGCCTCCATCACGCCGGGGCCGCCGCCGGTGCAGATGACCAGGTCCTTGCCGCCCTGCGCCAGGCTGCGTTCGGTCATCAGGCGGGCGAACTGACGCGCCTCGGTATAGTATTTCGACATCTCCGCCAAGGCGGGGCTGCGCGCGTCGCGGGGGGCACCGTCGGGCGCCGGGATGCGCGCGCCGCCGAACATCACCACGGTGGATTCGATGCCGTGTTCGTCCATCACCATCTGCGGCTTCAGCAGTTCCAGCTGCAGGCGCACGGGGCGCAGCTCCTCTCGCAGCAGGAAATCGCGGTCGGTGAAGGCCAGCCGATAGGACGGCGCGCGGGTCTGCGGCGTGTCGGGCACATGCTGGACGCGGGCGGCGTCGCGGCTGCTGTGGGGCAGGGGGTGGGCGCGGTCCTGTTCGGTCGTATCGGTCATCAAGGCCTCGGCGTGGGGATGCGCGGATTGCGCGGGCATTGCTTGATGCTTATAGCCCCGGGGGAACAGTTTCCACCCGGACGCGACAGCAACAAGAGGCCAAGATGACCCAAGATCTGGAACAAGCCATCGAAACCGCGTGGGAGGCCCGCGCCGAGATCAACCCCGCCACCACCGGCGCCACCCGCGAGGCGGTGGAAGAGACGCTGCACCAGCTGGACGCCGGCACCCTGCGCGTCGCGGAAAAGCGCGGCGCCGACTGGCATGTGAACCAATGGGCGAAAAAGGCCGTGCTGCTGTCGTTCCGCCTGAACGACATGGAGGAGATGTCGGGCGGCCCGCAGGGCGCGAACTGGTGGGATAAGGTGCCGTCCAAGTTCCACGGCTGGACCGCCGACGACTGGCGTGCGGCGGGGTTCCGCGCGGTGCCCGGCGCGATCGTGCGGCGCAGCGCCTTCATCGGCAAGGGCGCGGTGCTGATGCCGTCCTTTGTCAATCTGGGCGCCCATGTGGGCGAGGGGGCGATGGTGGACACCTGGGCCACGGTCGGCAGCTGCGCGCAGATCGGCCGCAACGTCCACCTGTCGGGCGGCGTGGGCATCGGCGGCGTGCTGGAGCCGCTGCAGGCGGGGCCGACGATCATCGAGGATGACTGCTTTATCGGCGCGCGCTCCGAGGTGGTCGAGGGCTGCATCGTGCGCGAGGGGTCGGTCCTGGGGATGGGCGTCTATATCGGCCAGTCGACCAAGATCGTGGACCGCGAGACCGGCACCGTCACCTATGGCGAGGTTCCGGCGGGTTCGGTCGTGGTGTCGGGCACGATGCCGTCCAAGAACGGCGTGAACCTGTACTGCGCGGTGATCGTCAAGCGCGTGGATGCGCAGACGCGGTCCAAGACCTCGATCAACGAGCTGCTGCGCGACTGATGACCACGCTGTTCATCGATGCGGATGCCTGCCCGGTCAAGGCCGAGGCCGAGCGGGTGGCCATCCGCATGGGTGTGCCGATGGTGCTGGTCTGCAATGGCGGGCTGCGGATGCCCACGCATCCGCTGGTCCGGTTGCAGATCGTGGCTGCGGGCCCGGACGAGGCCGACAAGTGGATCGCCGACAGCTGCGGTCCGGGCGATGTGGTGGTGACGGGCGACCTGCCGCTGGCGGATCGCTGCATCAAGGCGGGCGCCGCGGTGCTGACCCATGCCGGAGAGGTGCTGGACGCCCGCAACATCGGCCCGCGGCTGGCCACGCGCGACCTGATGGCCGATATCCGCGCGGCGGACCCGTTCCACAAGGGCGGCGGGGCGGGTTTCGGCAAGGCCGACCGGGCGCGGTTCCTGCAATCGCTGGACCGGCTGCTGGTCGCGGCCCGCCGCGCGGGCTGAGGCGAAACTCCCGCGCGCGGCCCGCGTTGAGCGCCGTCACCCCCCAGGAGCATAGCATGTCCGACGACCAGATTATCACCGACCTGATCGGTCGCGTCCGGGGGGCCGCCGATGTCCCGCGCGTCAGCGTTCGCAGCGTGGTCGAGGCCTTGGGCGAGGATTCCTTGCCCCCCAATCTGATGATTCCCGCCCTGGCGGTGGTGTCGCCTTTGTCCGGCGTGCCGCTGTTCTCCAGCATCTGCGGGATCATGATCGCGCTGATTTCGGCGCAGATGCTGATCGGGCGGGATCATGTCTGGCTGCCGGGCTTTCTGATGGACCGGCGCGTGTCGGGTGCCAAGCTGCGCAAGGGGCTGGACTGGATGGAGCGGCCCGCGCGGTTCCTGGACCGGGTCACGGATGAGCGCCTGACCCTGCTGGTGCGGCGGCCGATGCGGTGGATCGTGCAGGCGATCTGCCTGTGCTGCGGGATGGCGATGCCGTTTCTGGAGCTGGTGCCGTTCACATCGTCGCTGATGGGCGTGGTGGTCAGCCTGATGGCCTTTGGCCTGCTGGCGCGGGACGGGGCCTTCGTCGTGCTGGGGCTGATGGCGATCGGCGGGATCGCGGGTCTGGTCACGATGGTCGTGACCTGAGCGAGGAGCGGTCGGGCGGGGCATCGAGCCCCGCCCGACCGCTGCCCCGGCGCCTGTCGGCACCGGGGCATGGGCGCCCTAAAGCGTTTCTGCAAAAACCGGAATCATGGGATTCCCAAAGGGGTCTGCTTGTGATTCATCCTCCCAGAAAGGATGAATCATGTCAGCACCTTTA